>NZ_JAGUUD010000053.1:0-56037 GCF_020177535.1 Paraburkholderia sp. XV
GTGAGCCGCTTTCTTTTGCCTACTTTTCTTTGCGGCGGCAAAGAAAAGTAGGTGCTGTAATGGTCCAATGCTCCTGGACACCTCAAAAGGTAGACTGACAACCAGACGGAGAGGTGTTCGATGGGAAGAAGGGAGTTCTCGCAGCAGTTCAAGGACGATGCGGTCGATCTGGTGCTGCGACAGGGTTATACGGTCACGAAGGCCGCGCGGGCGTTGGGCATTGGCGAGACGGCGCTGCGTCGCTGGATCGGGGAGCGCCAGCCGCAGGGCGCCGTAACGGAGCCGGCAAAGGTGGGGGCGACGCCTGCCCAGACCCGCATTCAGGAACTGGAAAGGCGGGTGGCCGAACTGGAGAGGGAGCGCGACATTTTAAAAAAGTCCACAGCCTTCTTTGTCAAGGAACTGGATCGCAATACGAAGTGATCCAGCGTGCAGGGAAGGCCTATCCGGTTGCGGCCGTGTGCCGGGCGCTGGATGTCGCACGCAGCAGTTACTACGCGTGGAAAGCGCGCCGCGCCCGCGCGCAGTCGATCCAGCATATGGCGCTGTGTGAGGTGTATGCGATCCACGCCCAGTACGATCAGACGTGTGGCAGCCGGCGTATGTCGCAGGAGTTGCGCCGACGCGGTCATAACGCGGGACGGCATCGCGCCCGTAGTCTGATGCGCGAGGCCGGCGTGCGTGTGCGCTCAGTCCGTACGCACCAGTATCCAAAGGGCGGTGGCACGCTGGCCTTTGCCCCCAACCGGCTGGACCGGGCGTTCGATGTCATGAAGCCCAACCGTGCCTGGGCCGGAGATGTGACGTATGTCTGGACTCAGGAAGGCTGGCTGTATCTCGCAGTGGTGATGGACCTGTTCTCGCGGCGTGTGATCGGCTGGGCCTGCTCCGCTTCGCCCGATACCAACCTCGTGACACGTGCGTTGCAGTTCGCGCTGGATGCGCGCCGTCCGGCGTCCGGGCTGATGTTCCATTCGGATCAGGGCTGTCAGTACACCAGCCATGCGTTCCGGGACTTCCTCAGCCGGAACCGGATTATCCAGAGCATGAGTCGCAAGGGGAATTGTTGGGATAACGCCGTGGTAGAACGCTTCTTCCGCAGCCTGAAGACCGAACGTGTGCGGCAACGTCCGTACCCGGACTATCTCACAGCGAAGTGCGATGTCATTGATTACATCGCGACGTTCTACAACCAGCAGCGACTGAATTCGGCGGCCGGCAACATGCCGCCCGCCGAATACGAAGCCACGATGCACAAAAGGTGGAAAGCAGAAAAAGTGTCCAGGAATACTTGACCACTACATGCCGCCCCGCACAGGGGCGACGCGTGAAGCACGATAACGCATCGCGGATGCCAGCGAAAAGGCAAATCGCGGATGCCAGCGAAAGCAAAAGCAAAACGCGGAATGCCAGAGCGAAAAGGCAAAAACGCCAACCCCAAAGCGTCGCAGACAAAAAAAACGACCTACGACTGCATGCCTCCAAACTCCCCCCGCATCCCCGCCTCGACAATGGACGGCAACTCATCCATATGCTGCATGATCCGTGTGATCCCCATATTCCGCAGCACATCGGCATAGCCATGAGGAATATGACTAGCCCCAACAAACGCAATCGTCATCATCCCCGCCGCCCGCGCGGCATTGAGCCCCGCGACGCTATCCTCAACCACGATGCACCGCGACGGCTCGACCCCCAGTCGCTGCGCAGCAAACAGATACACATCAGGATAAGGCTTCGGCCGCGCGACCTGCTCGGCGCTAAACACCCGCGGCCCGAAAATCTCCGCCAGCCCGGCGCGGCGCACTGACGCGCTCACACGCATCGTCCGGCTGTTCGACACGACAGCAGCAGGCAGCGACACGCGCAGCAGTGCATCCCGCACGCCACTAATCGCGGACAGCGACGACGCAAGCTCCGCTTCGACATTGGCCTCGACGGTCTGCAAAAAATCAGCGGGCAGTTCGATATCGAAGGCTGCTTCTACGCTCTCGAGAAATCGCGAAGTCTGCTGACCAAACGCGGTCTTGCAGATCTCGTCGAAATCGAGCGCGGGAAAAGTGGCGGCGAGCGTGTCGTGCATCACGCGGTCGGCGATGACTTCGCTATCGACGAGCACGCCGTCGCAGTCGCAAATGAGATGGTCGATCATGCGGAAAATAAAACAAAAGCGCAGCCCGCAAGAGGCAGGACGCAAGGCACACTACGCGCCGAAAGCGACATGATACGTGCATTGCGGCCCGGCGCGCGCCGGGCGGGTTGCGCGACACGCGCGCACGGACGTGCGTCAACTCAGGGCGCGTCGGCCCACGCCTTCGCCGCGCGAATTGCCCGTTGCCAGCCGTCGAGGCAGGCCTTCGCCTGATCGCCCGGCATCGACGGGGAGAAGCGGTGCTCGAGCTTCCACTGGCTCTGCAATTCGTCGATGTCCTTCCAGTAGCCCGTCGCGAGTCCCGCGAGATACGCGGCGCCGAGCGCCGTCGTTTCGCTGATCTGCGGACGCACGGCATCCACCCCGAGAATGTCGGCCTGGAACTGCATCAGCAGATTGTTCGCACATGCGCCGCCGTCCACGCGCAGTTCGTCGATATGAATGCCCGAGTCGGCTTCCATCGCCTTGAGCACGTCGACGGATTGATACGCGATCGAATCCAGCGCCGCGCGTGCAATGTGCGCGGACGTCGTGCCGCGCGTCACGCCGAACAGCGTGCCGCGAGCGCGCGCATTCCAGTGTGGCGCGCCGAGGCCCGCGAACGCAGGCACGAGGTACACGCCGTCGCAATGTTCGACACCGCGCGCGAGCGCCTCGATCTCCGACGCGCTGCGAATGATGCCCAGGCCGTCACGCAACCATTGCACCACAGCGCCCGCGATGAAGATGCTGCCTTCGAGCGCATAGTTGACCTGATCGCCGATCTGCCAGGCAATCGTCGTGACGAGATTGTTGCTGGATTCGATCGGTTTCGTGCCCGTGTTCATCACCAGAAAACAGCCGGTGCCATACGTGTTTTTCACCATGCCCGAGCGCGTGCACATCTGGCCGAACAGCGCGGCGTGCTGGTCGCCCGCGATGCCCGCCAGCGGAATCTTCGACGCGAACACGGTCGTTTTCGTCGGCCCATACACTTCCGACGACGGACGCACTTCCGGCAGCATGCTGCGCGGAATGTCGAGCGCGTCGAGCAGCTCGTCGTCCCATTGCAGCGTGTGGATGTTGAAGAGCATCGTGCGCGACGCGTTGGTCACGTCGGTGATGTGCAACTCATGCTTGGTGAAATTCCACACCAGCCAGCTATCGACCGTGCCGAACGCGAGCTTGCCTTGCCGGGCTTTTTCGCGCGCGCCGTCGACGTTGTCCAGAATCCAGCGGATCTTCGTGGCGGAGAAGTAGGAATCGATCGGCAAGCCGGTCTTCGCGCGGAATGTCTGTTCGAGACCTTGCGCCTTCAACTGATCGCAAAAGTCGGCCGTGCGCCGGTCCTGCCAGACAATCGCGTTGTAGATGGGATGGCCCGTTTCGCGATCCCAGACGATCGTCGTCTCGCGCTGGTTCGTGATGCCGATCGCGGCAATCGACGTGCCGTTCAGGCCGGCATGCGTGACGGCTTCGGCTGCGACGCCCGCCTGCGTCGCCCAGATTTCCTGCGGATCGTGCTCGACCCAGCCCGGATGCGGATAGATCTGCTGAAATTCCTTCTGCGCGACCGAGACGACATTGCCCTTGCGATCGAACAGCATCGCGCGCGAACTGGTGGTGCCCTGGTCTAGCGCCAGGATGTACTGATCCTGCATCGTCTCATCTCCATGCGTTTTTGTCGGACCGGCGCGGCGGCGCGCTCAGGTCACGCGAAATAAACTGCCTGCGCGGATTGTTGCATGCGCGGCGGCGCGGCGGAATCGCCGCGCGCTGCTGCATGTTTGCGCGCATTCGCCCGTCAGGCGTGCTGCCTGGTCGTCGCGCGGGCGAACCATGCGTCGATGTCGCGCGCGACGCTTTCGAGCATGCCGGGCTCGACATGCAGGCCGAGCTTCGAACGGCGCCACAGCACGTCGCGCGCGGTCGTCGCCCATTCGGTTTCGCGCAGATAGCGCAGTTCCGCCTCATACAAGCCAGGCGCGAACTGCTGCCCGAGATCGGCGAGCGAGCGCGCGCCGCCGATCACGCGTTCGGCCCGTGTGCCATAAGCACGCGCATAGCGGCGTGCGAGAGCGGCAGGCAGCCATGCGTGCTGTTGCGCGAACTGCGACGCGAAGCGCTCGAAGTCCGCGTGCGGGATATCGCCGCCCGGCAGCGGCGCGCCCGCTGTCCAGGTCGGCTTGTCGTGCTGCAAGACGCCCGCGAGATCGTCGACGGCTTCTTCCGCGAGCTTGCGAAACGTCGTGATCTTGCCGCCGAACACTGACAGTAACGGTGCCTCGCCTGCGGGCGCATCGAGTTCGAGCCGATAGTCGCGTGTCACTGCGGAAGGGTTGTCGGCGTTCTCGTCCTCCAGCAAAGGACGCACGCCGGAGTAGGTCCAGTACACGTCGCGCGGCGCGATGTGCTGCTTGAAGTAACGGTTGATCGAGTCGCACAGATACTGCGTTTCGGACGGTTCGATCGCGACCTTCGACGGATCGCCCTTGTATTCGAGGTCGGTGGTGCCGATCAGTGTGAAATCGCGCTCGTAAGGGATCGCGAAAATGATGCGCTTGTCCGGGTTCTGGAAGATGTACGCGTGATCGTGCTCGAACAGGCGACGCGTGACGATGTGGCTGCCCTTCACGAGCCGCACGCTGTAGTTCGCTTCGCGCGCAAGCGGGCCGCGCAGCAGGTCGCCGACCCACGGACCGGCGGCGTTTGCGATCGAACGCGCGCGCACGGCCAGCGTGGAGCCGTCCGCGCGCAGCAGTTGCGCATGCCATTCGCCATTCACGCGCGTCGCGCCGGTGAGCTTGGTGCGCGTCAGAATGGTCGCGCCTCGCTCCTGTGCGTCCAGCGCGTTCAGCACGACGAGGCGCGCATCGTCGACCCAGCCGTCCGAATAGACGAAGCCGCGCTTGATCGAGTCGATCAGCGGTTTGCCCGCCGGATGCTTGCGCATGTCGATGCCGCGCGAGCCGGGCAGCAGTTCGCGGCGCGCGAGGTGGTCATAGAGAAAGAGACCGGCGCGGATCAGCCACGCCGGCCGCAGGTCGGGCATATGCGGCATCACGAAGCGCAGCGGCCACATGATGTGCGGTGCGGCGCGCAGCAACGTCTCGCGTTCCTGCAGCGCCTTGCGCACCAGCCCGAACTCGCGATATTCCAGATAGCGCAGGCCGCCGTGAATCAGCTTGGTGCTGGCCGACGACGTATGCGCAGCGAGATCGTCCTGTTCGCACAGCAGCACGGACAGGCCGCGGCCCGCCGCGTCGCGCGCGATGCCCGCGCCGTTAATCCCGCCGCCGACGACGAGCAGGTCGAAAATGGAATCTTGCGTCACCCGGAATGCCCCTGACGGAGAAAAAGTAGGGTTGATGTGAAGTCGTAATGTTCGTTTTCGAAACTTTAATGAACATATTCGAAAAAGTAAAGTTCGACTCGCCTTGGATTGGTGCGCGATTCGGCGCGCCGGTGGCACGTTTGCCGCGCGCGGACGATACTTCCGGCAACGGGCCGGATTGCGGCGATACGAGGTGAACTTCATGCGTGGACTCTGGAAAACGGGCGCGGCGGCGCTATCGATCGCGGCGGTGCTGTCGGGATGTGTCAGCACGCCGAGCCTGAACGGAACGCTGGGCGCGCCGTCGTTCGCGGATCTGCAGGCAATGTGCGGAAGTGAGCCCGCCGACTACGGCAGCGACGCGCAATCCGTGTACGTGACGCTATTCGATGCGTATGTGGCGAACAGGCGCGGCGGGTTGTCGAAGGCCGATTACTGCGCATTCCAGGCGGCGCTGGCGCAGCGCTACGCCGCACAGGGCGGGAGCACGGACCCTCAGGTGCGCAGTCAGTGGGTGGAGTTCTTCAACGCTCAGCGTGTGAAGGCGCTGAGCTGGCGTGCCGCCGTCGATCCGACGCTGCGCAGCGGCTGAGGCCGCGATCGGGGCGTGCGGGCGCGCCGTTCGAAGATGACGGGGCTGGCTAGCCTGAAAACATAAAGACGGCCAGGCGGGCAAGCCGCGTGACCGTCCAGGCGTCCGTATTTTCGCGTGTCCGTTGCGAACACGCCGACGGCCGCAGTGATATGACTGGCAAGCGCGTTAAGTTCGCTCGATTTTCGCTCGATTGCCAGTCAGGAAAAGCGCTTGATCGCGCGAAGAGCCGTGTCTCCCGATTCCGTGATGCGCCATTGTTGCAAGCCCGAGGCCAGTCTTTCGAGCTCCACGAGCTGCCGTTCGAGCAGTGCGTCGAGTTCTTCGCGTTCCATATCGACCTGGTTAGGGGCGTCCTTGACAAGCAACAACGTGGCGAATTCATGCGGACTCAGCATCGTTTCTCTCCATGTCAAGCGTAGTCGGGTGGCCTTTGCGCCCGCCGACGGCCCTGCCGGCAGACGGAGGATCCAGCGGACGGCGAATCCCGCGGATCAGGCCTGAAGTTATGCTTGCTTCACCCCATGTCCAATGCATGCCGCTCGGTCCAGGGACGTTTAAGGACGTTGGGGAACTGGAGTGTAGTCAATGGCGGCCGGAAGTCCAAATGGACCCGCGTAAATTTTCCCGTTGACAGCGCCGCGTGAAAGAGGCGGTCCGGTGGGCGAGGCAAATCCTTGATTTCACTGTAGGTTTTGCGTGCGGTGCAGCATGGCGGAAACGGACTTGCGACGCTTCGGACCCGTCAGCCGGTGCGTGGCAGGCCACGCCCGAACTCACTCGGCAATAAAGACCTGCGTGCCCGCGTTTGTCAGCGTTTCTGTCATGTCGGGCGGCGGCGGCGCGTCGGTGAAGAGCGAGTCGATCTGGTTCAGATGCCCCTGGCGCACGAGCGCCGGGCGGCCGAATTTCGAATGGTCGGCGGCGAGGAAGACGGTGCGCGAATGTTCGATGATCGCCTCCGCGACGCGCACCTCACGCGTGTCGAAGTCGCGCAGCGTGCCGTCCGTTTCGATGCTCGACGTGCCGATGATCGCGAAGTCGACCTTGAACTGGCGGATGAAGTCGATGGTCAGTTCGCCGACGATGCCCTTGTCCCACGGACGCACGATCCCGCCCGTCACGAGCACCTCGCAATCCGGGTAGCCGCTCATCATGCTCGCGACGTTCAGATTATTCGTGATCACGCGCAGCCCGCGATGCCGGTTCAGCGCGCGCGCGACTTCTTCCGTCGTCGTGCCGAGATTGATGAAGAGCGACGCCTGATCGGGAATGTGCGTGGCGACCAGCGCCGCGATGCGCCGCTTCTCGTCATGGAACATCCGCTGCCGCGCGCTGTACGAGACGTTCTCTGAACTGGTCGGCAGACTCGCGCCGCCGTGATAGCGGCGCAGCAGATTCATGTCGGCGAGCCAGTTGACGTCGCGGCGAATCGTCTGCGGCGTCACGTCGAAGTGCGCGGCCAGATCGTCGACCGTGACGAAGCCGTCGCGTTGCACCCACTCCAGCAGTTCCTGTTGACGTGCGTTAAGCGTGAGGCGGGGGTCTCGTGTCATGATGTTTTTGTGAGCGCCGCACCTGGAGCGGGCGAAGGTTGGCTTGGCCGTATTGTAAGACCTTCGTTGTGTTCGCCGTCGTTGGTTTGTGTTCGGATTTTTTCGCTTCGCCGCCGCGGTAGTCGAAAGGAAGCGTAAGGCACCTGCGCGATGCAGCTTTATCGTGCGATTTTCCCGCCTGCCAGGGTGTTCGAATCATCACATATGTAGTCTTTTGTGCATGCGCACGATCAATCAAGGTTCGGGCGGAACTGCGTCGATCCGGCATGGTCTCTGCTGTGTTGTCTGCGAATTTGCAGAGCAGCGTCTAAGATGAAGATAAAAATTCAATGTTGCAAGGCACTGTAGCCGTCGAGGGCGGCGGTCGAACCGGGATAGGCGCGGTTCAGCCCGCGCAGGAGGCGCTACGGTTTTCGGAGTGAACTTTTATGCACAACGAGGCTGGTCACGTGATGCCCTGGCGCATCGAAGACATCGATCTCAATCGCATCGACCGTCAACGCGCGGTCGCCAATGAAGACCTCTTGTTACTGCTTTGCGCTGCCTCGTTTATCGAAAGCGGTACGGATCTTTACACGAGCAATCTGAGCAGGTTCTTCAATGGCGATCCCGAGGTGTCGGCGTGGCTCAACAACGAGTGGGAGCCCGAAGAGATGCAGCACGGCCGCGCGCTGAAGGCGTACATCGCGCACGTGTGGCCCGAGTTCGACTGGGATACGGCGTTTCACAACTTCTTCGAAGAGTACTCGAAGACCTGCAACATGGAAGACTTCGAGAAGACCCGCGCGCTGGAAATGGTCGCGCGCTGTGTCGTCGAGACGGGCACGGCGACGCTGTATCGCGCCATCGGCGTGTGTTCGGACGAGCCCGTGCTGAAGGAAATCACCGACAACATCCGCACCGACGAGGTCCGCCACTACAAGCACTTTTTCAAGTATTTCAAGAAGTACAACAAGATCGAGGGCAATGGCCGGCTCGCGGTGCTCGGCGCGTTGATGCGGCGCGTAATGGAGATCAAGAACGAAGACTCGGAGATCGCGCTGCGTCATGTGTTCGCGATCCGTTATCCTGAGCGCGTCAACGATCCCGTGTATAACCGTGACAAGGCTGCGCGCGTGAACAAGCTTGTGCGGCACAACCTGTCGGCCGATATGTGTGTGAAGATGCTGCTCAAGCCGCTCGATTTGCCGGCTAAGATTCAGCCCGGTGTCCATTACCCGCTCGCGAAGATCACGCAGCACGTTTTTTTCCGCTGAGCGTCGTGGTGCGCAGCCGGGCGTCGAAGGCCTGCGCTGTTGACGCATGAATGGCCCGCCTTCAGGCGGGCCATTTGCATTTGTGCTGGACGCCGCGCGCGAGCCCGCCTACGACGGAGGAATCATCCATGACAGCATCCGCGGAGCAAAACCGCGCACTCGATCAACAGATATTCGATGAATGGCCGGTCGAATTGCGCGCGCTATTCGACGGCTCGGCGCTCGCATCGAAAGTCGGCTTTACGGCGTCGCTGCTGACCGTCGACGAGAGCGGCGCGCATTTGCGCACGTCGCTGCTCGGCATCGGCGAACTGCACGCGCCGGACTCGCGCACGCTATGCGTCGCGCTATGGCCGCAGTCGCGCGCTGCGCAGGCGATTGCCCGCAGCGGCCGTGCGGCGCTGACGTTCGTGTTCGATGAGGCGTTCTATCAGATTCAGCTCGCGCTCACGCCGTTGAGCGCGGATGCGGCCGGCCTGGCGTGCTTCGCGGGATCGATCGAATCCGGCGAAGCGCATCGCGTGCGCTATGCGCGCCTGACGGCGGGCATCACGTTCGACCTTGAAGAGGGGAGAGATGCGGTGCTCGAGCGCTGGACGCTGCAGATCGAGTACCTGAAGAAAGCCGCCGGCGGCGCGGCGGCTGGCAGATAGCAGCCGGACAAGTACGAGACGCCCGCATTGAAAATGACGGGCGTCCGCGGTGTCGCGTCAGTTGCCGCGCTGGCCGCCGCGTGGTGCGCCGGAGCGCGGCTTGCCGCCGCCGCTGAGCAATGCGCCCGGATTGGTGCTGTGCGGTTTGCGCGGTGCGTGCGGAGCATGCGTGTTGCCTTCATGCGCGACGGCGCGCGGCTTGTCCTGATGACGCGAGCCATCGGTACGCGCCTGCGCGGGCTTGGCGCCTTGCGGCTTGGCTTGCTGTTTCGGCTTGTCGCCCGAAGCGCGTTGGCCGCCGCGCGATGCGCCGTTGTTCGCGCTGCCCGAGCCTTCGCGTTTTTGCTGCCCCTGAGCTTGCCGCTGCCCTTGCCCTTGGCCCTGGCGCGGCTGACGGCCGCCGCCACCGCCGCCGCCCTGGCCGCGGCGCAGGATCGGTTCGGGCCGCGCATTCGGGTCCGGCTCGAAGCCCGCGATCACTTCTTGCGGCACGGCGCGCTTGATCAGCTTCTCGATGTCCTTCAGCAGTTGAAGCTCGTCGACACACACCAGCGACACCGCCTCGCCCGTCGCGCCGGCGCGGCCCGTGCGGCCGATGCGGTGCACGTAGTCTTCCGGCACGTTCGGCAGATCGAAGTTGACGACGTGCGGCAGCTGGTCGATATCGATGCCGCGCGCGGCGATATCCGTGGCGACGAGCACCTGCAGCGTGTTGTTCTTGAACTCCGACAGCGCGCGGGTACGGGCCGACTGGCTCTTGTTGCCGTGAATCGCGAGCGCGCTGATGCCGTCCTTCGTCAGCTGTTCGGCGAGACGGTTCGCGCCGTGCTTCGTGCGCGTGAACACCAGCACCTGAAACCAGTTGTGCTGCTTGATCAGATGCGTGAGCATCTCGCGCTTGCGGTCGCGGTCCACCGGGTGAATCTTCTGCGCGACGGTTTCGGCCGTCGTGTTGCGGCGCGCGACTTCGATCAACGCGGGCGAATCGAGCAGGCCATCGGCGAGCGCCTTGATCTCGTCGGAGAACGTTGCCGAAAACAGCAGGTTCTGGCGCTTCGGCGGCAGCTTCGCCAGCACGCGCTTGATGTCGTGAATGAAGCCCATGTCGAGCATGCGGTCGGCTTCGTCGAGCACGAGAATCTCGAGATGCGACAGGTCGATAGTCTTCTGCTGCATGTGGTCGAGCAGACGCCCAGGCGTCGCCACGACGATATCGATGCCGCGCCGCAACGCGTCGATCTGCGGGTTGATGCCGACGCCGCCGAACATCACGGTCGACTTCAGCTTCAGATACTTGCCGTAAGCGCGCACGCTTTCCTCGACCTGTGCGGCCAGTTCACGCGTCGGCGTGAGGATCAGCGCGCGTACGACGCGCTTGCCGCCGGGCGCGGGCGGCATGGTGAGAAGACGTTGCAGGATGGGCAGCGTGAAACCAGCCGTTTTGCCCGTGCCCGTCTGGGCGCCGGCCAACAGGTCGCCGCCGTTGAGCACGGCGGGAATGGCTTGCTGCTGGATCGGGGTCGGCGATGTATAGCCGAGTTCGTTGACTGCGCGGACCAACTGTTCGGACAAGCCGAGAGAATCAAAAGACATAAAAGCTCTTTGCAATGCAATTGTGCAAACGGTGTCGAACGCGGCCAGAAGGCGCGTTCGCGGGCGACTCGCATGATCGCTCGCCCGACACTCACCGCTTACGGAGAAATCGGCGGCACGCGAGATGCGTGCCGAATTGCTCGACGAGCTATGCAGACACGTCGACTGGCATTAAGTTGCATCCGCCGTCATGCGCCTCATGCGACATAACGCGCGACGCTGACGAACTGACACAGACTGCCGGCGAGTACGAACAGGTGCCAGATGCCATGTCCATGCCGGATGCGCTCGTCGTTGATGAAGAAGTAGATGCCTGCGCTATAGATGATTCCACCCGCCAGCAGCCAGGCCGTACCCGCAGCCGGCAATGCAGTGACCAGCGGACGGACGGCAACGAGCGCGAGCCATCCCATCAGCACATACAGCACCATCGATACGCTGCGGGTGCGTCGCCCGAGCGTCAGTTCCTGCACGATTCCGAGCGCGGCCAGCCCCCAGCTTACCCCGAATAGCGACCATCCCCATGGACCACGCAACGTGACCAACGTGAACGGCGTGTAGCTGCCCGCGATCAGCAGATAAATCGCAGAGTGATCGCACTTCTGCAAGATCGCCTTCAGACGCGGACTACGCACGCTGTGATACATCGTCGAGATGCCGTACAGCACGCAGAGCATCGCGCCATAGACGCTGAAGCTCACGACCTTGTACGCATCGCCGTCGAGCGCGCCCATCGTCACGAGCGTCGCGAGCCCCGCCACCGACAGCACGGCGCCGACGAGGTGAGTGATGCTGTTCAGACGCTCCCCGATTTGCACGGCACTTCCTCCTGCATGATGCCCATCTCATCCAACAATCAACACGGGACCAACGTTATACGCCCGATAGGCCGGATGTCTTCGACGCCGATCAACGCCGAAGCCACGCCCCGGAAAAAAGCGAAGGGCGCGGCCGCGATTATCGCAGGCCGCGCCCTGAACCCTCAGACGACGTTTAGTCGAGCGGCGCCGAACGCAGATCGGAGACCTGTTGCGGCGACACAGCCGTGCCGTGATTGCCCCACGACTGGCGGATATACGTCACAACGGCTGCCACTTCCTGATTCGACAGCGCTTGCGCAAACGGCGGCATGCCATACGGCTTCGGATTGCCGCCCGTGCTCGGCGGATAACCGCCGTTCAGCACCATGCGGATCGGGTTCACGGCCGACGGCATCTGGATCGACTGATTGTTCGCGAGCGGCGGGAACGACGGGGGCATACCGAGACCGTTCTCCGCATGGCACTTCGCGCAGTTGTCAGCGTAGATCTTCTGGCCTTGCTTCAACAGTTCGCTGCCGAACTGTTGCGACGTCTCCAGTTGCAGATGTTCGGGCGCTTCGTCCTTCTGCGGAATCGTCTTCAGGTATGTCGACATCGCGTGGATGTCTTCGTCCGACATGTACTGCAAGCTGTTGTGAACCACTTCAGCCATCGGACCGAACACCGCGCCGCGTTGCGACACGCCTGTCTTCAGCAGATCGGAGATGTCCTTGATGTCCCAGTCGCCGAGGCCGGCTTCCTTGTTCGACGTCAGCGAAGGCGCATACCAGTTCTGCAGCGGGATCAGACCGCCCGCGAACGCAGCCGAGTTCACCGGGCCGCCCATCGCGTTGATCGACGTGTGGCACATGCCGCAGTGGCCGAGGCCTTCGATCAGGTACGCGCCGCGGTTCCATTCCACCGACTTGGTCGGGTCTGCCTTGTACTCGCCTTCACGGAAGAACAGCGTGCGCCAGCCGATCAGCAGGTTGCGGTTGTTGAACGGGAACTTCAGTTCGTGCGGACGGCTCGGCACCGCGACGGGCGGGACCGAGCGCAGGTACGCGTAGATTGCGTCCGCGTCGGCGCGCGAGACCTTCGTGTAGCTCGTGAACGGGAAGGCCGGATAGAGCAGGCTGCCGTCTTTCGAGCGGCCAGTGTGCATCGCGCGATAGAAGTCGTCCTGCGACCACTTGCCGATGCCGTACTGGTCGTCAGGCGTGATGTTAGGCGTGAACAGCGTGCCGAACGGCGTGGCCATCGGCAGGCCGCCGGCGAATTCCTTGCCGCCGCGCACCGTGTGACAAGCGATACAGTCGCCGGCGCGGGCCAGGTATTCGCCCTTCTTGATCAATGCAGCCTGGTCTGCCGGTGTGGCTGCGACGGCGGTGCCGTTGTGCAGATAGTCGCTGCCCGACCACAGGACGGGAACCAGCGCGGCAGCCGCTACCACGACGACAGCCGAAAGCGCGAACAAAGACTTGCGTTTCATTGTTTGTCTCTCCCGGTGCCTTATTGCGGTTCGCTGCCGCAGGCAAGCGGAGTCTTCAACGATTTGGCGGGTGCCGGCACGGGGTTCTGCGGCGCCTGCTGCGTGGACAGCCACGCGGCGACTGCGTTCACGTCGGCGTCCGTCAGGCGCGTGGCGATCGTGTGCATGCAGTCAGGCTCGATTGCGTGACGCGAACCCGAACGCCATGCGCCCAGCTGTGCGCTGATGTAGTCCATGTGCAGGCCGACCAGACCCGGGATAGCCGGTTCCATGCCCGTCAGCGCCTTGCCGTGGCAGGCCGCGCAAGCGGGAATCTGCCTCGACGCGTCGCCGTTCAGCACGATTTCCTTGCCACGCGTGAGCACGGAGTCGGCGACCGTCGGTTTCGACGGCGTCGGATACGGCGGACGCTGCTGCGAGAAGTACGTTGCAATGTCGTGAAGGTAGTCGTCGGAGAGATACGTGACGAGGTAGTTCATCGGCGGGTACTTGCGCCGGCCTTCACGGAAGTTCTTCAACTGGTTGTACAGGTACTCGGCCGGCTTGCCGGCGAGACGCGGGAAATAGTCGTTGTCCGTGCCCTGACCTTTCGAACCGTGACACGCCGTGCAGCCTTGCACGCGCGCTTCCATCGTGTCCGGAGCTTTAGGCTGGGTTTGCGCTTGTACAGCGCCAGATATGCCTGCACACCCGATCAGCAACAGGGCGAGCAGCGGTCGAAAAATGCGTCTTGAAGACACGCGTAACTCCATCATTATCGGGGGCCTGGCCGAACTTCGAACGGATCGGTGTGTGCAGCGCGATGAATGCGGCGGACGGTGCGCAGCGACCTCGCATTCTATCATCGATGGGTAATGGTGACTATTTGCCACATGCGACGAACTTCATGCCTGACGCGCCCGAGCGACACGCCGAATGCGACAAGTTGACGCAATTCGCCGTCATCTTTCGCGTTCCTGGCGGCCTCTGGTTGAGTGTTGGCCTGGCGGTAGCGCTTCCAACTAATTTAAGATTGCGCATTTTGCATCGATGGTCGTTGTCGCTTTGTTGCCTCTCGATGTTCCAGTTTTGAGCGAATTCGTGTAGGGCGCTTCGCTTCGGACCTTTGCACCGCTCTGTTGAACTCGCGGTTGAACTGACAGGGCCGCGAAACATCGAAGCGTACTATCCCGACCGTCCCCGCGTTTTCCACCTACAGCCAGCCTATGACCTTCTCCCTGTTTTTTCGCTTGCCGCTTCGCTGGCTCGCGGCGTGCGGCGTATTGCTCGCCGTCGCGTCGAACGCCTTTGCCCATGCGACGCCCACGTCGCGCGATCCCGCGCCGGACGCTGAGGTCGCCGCGCCCGCAGCCGTGACGATCCACTTCAGCGAGCCGCTCGAACCGGCATTCAGCAAACTCGCGCTCGTCGACGCCAACAACAAGCCCGTTGCGCCGGCAGCCTCGCAGGTCGATCCGCAGGACACGAAGACCATGCATCTCGCGCTGCAACCGCTCGCGCCGGGGCGCTACACGGTGCAATGGACGGCTGTCGCCGAAGACGGACATCGGACGAAGGGCAGCTACGCCTTCAGCGTCAAATGAGGGTCGACGGATTGTGGATCGGGCAGGTCGCAATGGCCGCGCTCATGAACGTTGCGTTTGCGTTTGCCGTCGGTTCGGCCTTGCTCGGCGCGTGGCTCGCCAACGACGCGCAGGCGAAGATCGCGCCCGCGCGTCCCGCCTGGTTGCGCGCGCAGCGGTCGATGCAGGCGTCCGCGATCGTGCTGGTGCTGGCCGATCTCGGCTGGCTCCTCTATCAGGCAGCCGAGATGGCGGGCGTGCGCTTGCCGGAAGCGTTCAGCGTCGTGCCGACGATGTTGTCGCAAACGCACGTCGGCTTCGGCTGGAGCGTCGCGTTTGCTGGCGCGCTGGTGCTGCTGCTCGTGTCGTTCGCACGGCAGACCAATGTGTTGCGCAACGCGCTGCTGTGGCTCGCCGTGATCGCAATTGCGGGCGGCAAGGCGACGCTCGGACACGCTGCGGATGCGGGCGTGGCGTCGGCGGCCATCGGCATGCACACGCTGCACGTGCTCACGACGTCGGTGTGGGGCGGCCTCGTGCTCGCGGCCGGGCTCTCGGTGCTGCCTGCGCTCGGCACGTCGATCGCGCGCGGCGTGCTGATCCGCACGGCGACGCAGTTGTCGAATGTGTCGCTCGTTGCCGTCGTGTTCGTGCTGCTTTCGGGGGTGTTCAACGCGGCGCGGGGTTCGGGCAACTCGTTCCTCGCAATCGAAACGAGTACCTGGGGTCACGTGCTGATGCTCAAGCTCGCGCTGGTGGCGCTGGCGCTGGTGCTAGGCGGATTGAACCGCTTTTCCGCTTTGCCGCGCTTGCGTCGCACGGCATCGACGATGGACGCGCACACGTTTGTCAACCTGTTGTACCTCGAAGCGCTCGCGATGCTCGGCATCTTCGCGGCCGCCGCCGTGCTGTCGCATAGCGTGCCCGGCTTCGCGGCGCTCGGCTGAGCGCGGCCACGCGGGTCGCGCCTGTCGCTGGCGGCAAGCGCTCATTCGTAACCGAGCTTGTGGCCGACGACGGGCGCGAAGAACAGACCGATCGCGCAGCCCGCCACCTTGCCTTCGAGCTCCGCTGCGGCCGCGTGGGAACTCGTCATGTGCGTAAGCAGGTCCAGCAACTGCGGCAGGCAATAGATGAATGCCGCAGCGATGAAACACCGCTCGACCGTCGAGATGCGCCAGCCGCGCTGGAACGCGAGCACCGCGCCGATCACGCGCAGCACGCCGAACACGACCAGTGCGCCAATCGCGGCCTGTTCGCGGATCAGATAGTCGGGAAGGAATTCGCCCATCACAGCCCCCTGTTCGAATGGTTGTTTGCATCCCATTGAGCAAGGAGTGAGCCAAGCGTTCGGAGGCGCTGAAGAGTCGGGCTGGAACGCTTGTCCGGCAAGGGCTTGCGCGGTGAGCGCCAACGCCGTGCAAGCCGCCGGAAGGCGTCGCGCGTCAACTGTGTAACGTTACTGATACGCTGCGCGCGCGGCATGCCGCCGTAACGCCTTCGAAGACGCTACGGGTTGTCAGATGACAAACGCCGCCCGAAGGCGGCGTTTGTGTTTCATGTGCGATATCGCGCTACCGTGGTATCGCGCTATCGCATGTCGCCGCTCACCACTCGGCGACGCTGCCGTCCGCGTGACGCCACACCGGGTTGCGCCAGCGATGGCCGACCTTCGCCATTTCGCGCACCTTCTCCTCGTTCACTTCGATACCGAGACCCGGGCCTTGCGGGATCGACACGAAGCCGTCTTCGTATTTGAAGACTTCCGGGTTCTTGATGTAGTCGAGCAGATCGTTGCCCTGGTTGTAGTGGATGCCGAGGCTCTGTTCCTGGATGAACGCGTTGTAGCTGACGGCGTCGATCTGCAGGCAGGTGGCGAGCGCGATCGGACCGAGCGGGCAGTGCAGCGCCAGCGCGACGTCGTAGGCTTCCGCCATCGACGCGATCTTGCGGCACTCGGTGATGCCGCCCGCGTGCGACGCGTCCGGCTGGATGATGTCGACGTAACCGCCCGCGAGAATGTGCTTGAAGTCCCAACGCGAGTACAGACGCTCGCCGAGCGCGATCGGCGTGCTCGTCTGGTTGACGATGTCGCGCAGTGCCTCGACGTTCTCCGACAGCACGGGCTCTTCGATGAACATTAGCTTGAACGGGTCGAGTTCCTTCGCGAGCACCTTCGCCATCGGCTTGTGGACGCGGCCGTGGAAGTCCACGCCGATGCCCACGTTCGGGCCGACCGCTTCACGCACGGCCGCGACGTTGTTGATGACGCCCTGGACCTTGTCGAAGGTGTCGATGATCTGCAACTCTTCGGAGCCGTTCATCTTCACGGCCTTGAAGCCGCGCTCGACGACGGCGCGCGCATTGTTGGCGACGTCGCTCGGGCGGTCGCCGCCGATCCACGAATACACCTTGATACGCTCGCGCACCTGGCCGCCGAGCAGCGTATGCACGGGCACGCCGTGGAATTTGCCCTTGATGTCCCAGAGCGCCTGATCGACGCCTGCAATCGCGCTCATCGAAATCGGGCCGCCACGGTAGAAGCCGGCGCGGTACATGACCTGCCAGTGGTCTTCGATATTGCGCGGGTCTTTGCCGAGCAGATAGTCGGAGAGTTCGTCGACTGCGGCGGCGACCGTATGCGCGCGGCCTTCGACAACCGGCTCGCCCCAGCCGACGATGCCCTCGTCGGTCTCGATCTTCACGAAGCACCAGCGCGGCGGAACGATGAATGTCTCGATTTTGGTGATCTTCATGGCGGGAGCGTCTCCTTTGCTTGCAAAGCCGATTGCAGTTGATGGCCGCAACGCGCCCGTTCGTCCCGGTAATTGGACGCTGGCGGTACGGCAGTTGAGGAGCCACATCCTACAACAAAATCACCTTTAAATACTATTAATAGTATTATTTGGTAAAAGGGTTTTGTCGCCGGACGATGGGTTTCGCTGACCCGATCGCCGATAATCGCGGGCGGTCCGCTTTGACCGGTCGCACGGTGCAAGGCGCAAGATGGACCCACAATCAGCATCAGGAGAACCGACATTCAGCGAGATCTGCACGGCCGCGTTGCGTATCTGCTCGGCACAGCCATTCTGCGCGGCGACTACGCGCCCGAATCCATCCTGCCGCGCGAAGCGGAGTTGATGGAGACGTTCGGCGTCAGCCGTACAGTGCTGCGCGAAGCGCTGCGCACGTTGACATCGAAGGGGCTGATCGAATCACGGCCGCGCGTGGGAACGCGCGTGCGTCCGAAGCCCGCCTGGAATCTGCTCGATGTGGATGTGCTCGACTGGTATTCGCGCGTCGCGCCCGCGATGGACTTCGCCCTCAAGCTGCAGGAAATGCGCGAGATGATCGAGCCGTACGCGGCTGCGCTTGCCGCCGCATCGCATAGCGACGCGACGTTCGCCTCGCTCGACGCCGCGCATTCAGCGATGCTCGCGGCGCGCAATGTCGACGAGTGGGTACGCGCCGATCTGCAATTTCATCTGAGCGTGCTCGCCGCGTGCAGCAACGAACTGCTGATCCCGCTCGGCACGCTGATCGAACGCACGCTGGAAGCGCAATTGCGCCTGAACGCGAAGCGCGCCGATGTGTTCAATGCGTCGCTGGCCGAGCATTCGGCCGTATTCGAGGCGATCCGCGATCGCGATGCGCCCCGCGCGCGTGACGCGATGGCTTCGTTGCTTGGCGTGACGCGCGGGCGCATCGAAGGTTGACGCGGCCTCGCGCGGGCTGACAAGCGTACGGCTCAATCCATCGCCGCGTGCGCGACGGATTCGTCAGGCGCCTTGCGCGACGGGCGAATCAGCAGCACGAGCGGGATCACGGCCAGCGTCGCGACGAACATCAGCTTGAAGTCGTTCAGATACGCAATCATCGCGGCCTGCTGCGTGATCGACCCATCGAGCACGGCCATGTCCATGCGCGAACCCGTTGCGAGAATCGGCGCAACCACGGGGTTGAACGCTGTCACGTTCGCGGCCAGATCTGAATGCGAGACCTGCGTGTTGCGCGTAAGCAGCGTCTGCACGATCGAAATGCCGATACTGCTGCCGATATTGCGCATCAGGCTATACGTGGCGGTGCCGTCAGCGCGCAGCGCGGGTGTCAGCGTCGAGAACGTCAGCGCGCTCAGCGGCACGAACACGAGACCCAGGCCGAAGCCCTGGATCACGCCGGGCCACACGATATCCGACTCCGACAGCACGATCGTGTATTGCATCATCTGCCACAGCGCGAACGCCGATACGACGAAGCCCGCGAGCAGCATCAGGCGTGCGTCGACATGTTTGAGCAGGCGTCCCGCGAACAGCATTGCGATCATCGTCCCCGCGCCGCTCGGCGCCGTCACGAGACCCGTCGTCGCGACGGGATAGTTCATCAGGTTCTGCAGCATCGGCGGGAGCAGCGCGCGTGTCGCGTACATCACCGCGCCGATGATGAAGATGAAAAACGTACCCGTCGCGAAGTTGCGGTCTTTTAGCAGTTCGTACTTGAAGAACGACGTCTTGCCGACGGTCGCTGTATGCGCGATGAAGAACGCGAAACTGATCGACGCAATCAGTGCTTCGATCACGATCTCATGCGAGCCAAACCAGTCGAGCTGTTCGCCGCGGTCGAGCATCGCCTGCAATGCGCCGATGGCGAGACCCAGCGTTGCGAAGCCGAACGCGTCGAACTTCGCGTCATGCTTTGGCTCGCGTGTCGGAAGGAAGGTCAGTATGCCGAATAGCGCGAACGCGCCGATCGGCACGTTGATGAAGAACACCCAGCGCCAGTTGTAGCTGTCGGTGAGCCAGCCGCCGAGCGTCGGGCCGAGAATCGGGCCGACCATCACGCCCATGCCCCACACGGCCATCGCCTGGCCTTGTTTCTCGCGCGGATTGATGTCGAGCAGGATCGATTGCGACAGCGGCACGAGCGAGGCGCCGAAGATGCCCTGCAGCAGCCGCGACGCGACGATCTGCGTCAGCGTTTCGGACAGCCCGCACAACGCCGATGCAATCGTGAAGCCGCCCACTGCGAACATCAGCAACCGCTTGACGCTCAGCCGGTCAGACAGCCAGCCTGTCAGCGGCGTCGCGATCGCGGCGGCCACGATGTAGGACGTCAGTACCCACGTGATCTCATCCTGCGATGCCGACAAGGTGCCCTGCATATGCGGGAGCGCGACGTTGGCGATGGTGCTGTCGAGCGTCTGCATCAGCGTCGCGAGCATGATCGCGATCGTGATCATCGGACGGTTCAGCTCGACGGCGGGCTTTGTTGCCGGCGAATCGGAGGCCATGAGGCGGGGGTCTTATAAATAGTAAGCATGCTTATTGTATAGACCGACGATTCTTATGCATACGCTGAGTTTCCCGGAGTCCGTTGTACGCTGCGGGTTTTGGGCGTATGGCGCGCTTTGGGGAAATTGGCGTGGCGCGCCGCTTCGTATAATCGCGCGATGAAAACCCATTTTGACGAGCGCTTCGGCTTTCTCATTTCGGATGTCGGCCGGCTGGTCGGCAAGCGGTTCGACGACCTCGCGCGGCTGTCGATCGATCTGACGCGCGCGCAGTGCCGGGCACTCGCGTACCTGTCGTTTTACGGCGATATCAACCAGGCGCGGCTCGCTGACCTGCTGGAAGTCGCGCCTATCTCGGCCGGACGGTTGCTGGACCGAATGGAGGAGGGCGGTTGGATCGAGCGAGTAGGCAATCCGCGCGACCGGCGCGAGAAGCAGATCAGGATTACGGAGAAGGCGGAGCGGACGCTGGATGAAGCGAAGCGGGTCGGCGATCAGGTCGCGGCCGAAGGGCTGAGCGGATTGACCGAGGAGGAAACCAGGCAGCTGATTTCGTTGCTGCAGAAGGTGCGAGGGAATTTGACGAGGATCGTCGATAGGTGAAGAGGGCGCGTTAGTCTGGGCTGGTTGCGCGGTCTTCGAATTTTCGAGGCTAAGTTTGGGACCGAGCTGGAAATGAAAAAGCCGCTGTTTCGTGAGAAACAGCGGCTTTTTTTGAAGCTGGTGGCGAATCAGGGATTCGAACCCCGGACCTGCGGATTATGATTCCGTCGCTCTAACCGACTGAGCTAATTCGCCGAAAGAAGCGAGATTATGAAGATGCCGGCGGGGGCTGTCAACCCCCGCGCGACAACTTTTTGCGAGAACTCCAGATCACCTACGCCGCGCTCAGTCCTGAGCGTAAATATTGGAGTCTTTGGTCTCCCGCACGAAAAGCAGGCCGATCACGAAGGTCGCCAGCGCGATGATGATCGGATACCACAGCCCCGAGTAAATATTGCCCTTCGCAGCGACGATCGCGAATGCCGTCGCCGGCAGGAAGCCGCCGAACCAGCCATTGCCGATGTGATACGGCAGCGACATCGACGTATAGCGGATCCGCGTCGGGAACATCTCGACCAGCATCGCCGCGATTGGCCCGTACACCATCGTCACGTAGATCACGAGGATAGTCAGGATCACAACCGTCATCGGCCAGTTGAGCTGCGATGGATCGGCCTTTGGCGGATAGCCGGCCGACTTCAGGGCGGTGCCCAGGTTCTTGTCGAACGCCTTGCCCGCGTCCTTGGCGTCGGCGGCCCTGCCGTCATAGGTATCGATCGTCGTGTCGCCGACCTTGATCTGTGCGAGCGTGCCCGCCGGCGCCGCCACGTTGTCGTAGTTCAGACCGGCTTTCGACAGCGCGCTCTTCGCGATGTCGCACGAGCTCGTGAACTTCGACGTGCCGACCGGATTGAACTGGAACGAGCACTCGTCCGGATTTGCGATCACGACGATGGGCGACTTTTGCGTCGCGGCTTCGAGCGCCGGGTTCGCATAGTGCGTCAGCGCCTTGAAGAGCGGGAAGTAGGTCAGCGCCGCGATCAGGCAGCCCGCCATGATGATCGGCTTGCGGCCGATCCGGTCGGACAGCGAACCGAAGAACAGGAAGAACGGCGTACCGATCAGCAGGGCGATCGCGATCAGAATGTTCGCGCTAGCGCCATCGACCTTCAGCGTCTGCGTCAGGAAGAACAGCGCATAGAACTGGCCCGTGTACCAGACAACTGCCTGGCCAGCCGTCACGCCAATCAGAGCCAGAATCACGATCTTAAGATTCTTCCATTGGCCGAACGCTTCCGACAGCGGTGCCTTGGACGTCTTGCCTTCAGCCTTGATGCGCTCGAAAGCCGGCGACTCGTGCAGCTGCATCCGGATCCACACCGAGATGCCGAGCAGCACCAGCGATGCAACGAACGGAATGCGCCAGCCCCATGTGCCGAATGCGTCTTCGCCCATTGCCGTGCGCACGCCGAGAATGACGAGCAGCGACAGGAACAGGCCGAGCGTCGCCGTCGTCTGGATCCACGCGGTGTAGAAGCCGCGCCGGTTGGCGGGCGCGTGTTCCGCGACGTAGGTCGCGGCGCCGCCGTACTCGCCGCCCAGGGCGAGACCCTGCAGCAGACGCATCGCGATGAAGATCACCGGCGACGCCATGCCGATCGCCGCATAGCCCGGCAGGAAGCCGACCACGCAGGTCGACAGGCCCATGATGACGATCGTGATCAGGAACGTGTACTTGCGCCCGACCATGTCGCCGAGCCGCCCGAACACCAGCGCGCCGAACGGACGCACCGCGAAGCCGGCTGCGAAGCCGAGGAGGGTAAAGATGAACGCAGCCGTCGGATTGACGCCTGAGAAAAAGCTCTTGCTAATGAAAGCCGCGAGCGAGCCGGCCAGGTAAAAGTCGTACCACTCGAAAACCGTCCCCAACGATGACGCGAAGATTACCCGTTTCTCTTCTTTCGTCATCGGCGCGTGCGAGATTTGCCCGCTTACGGTAGCCATATGTCGTCTCCAGTATTGATATAAGTCGCGGCTCGCCAGGTCGGGCGGGTCCGTCTAGCGATTATTGGAGCGGAAACTTACGGCGTTCTGACTCGGGAAGGGTTTGTTTAAGAGTGTCGGAAATCGCGGAATGTCGGGCTTAATGCGTGCAATGTCGGCTATCACGGGGCTTATAGCGACGAAACCGGTGTGATGTGATGGCTGACAGAAACGCGTGAAACTGACGGATTAGGGTAAGTCCCGTACAGGGTCCATCATCCTCAAACTGACACGAACCAGCGTTCCGGCGAGGCGCGGCGACGTCTGATAGACGTTGTCCTCGATCGAAAGCGTGCCGCCGTGCATGGTCGCGATTTCGCGGACGATCGCGAGGCCCAGCCCGCTGCCGTCGCCTTCGCGCCCGAGAATGCGGTAGAAGCGCTCGACTACGCGTTCGCGCTCGGCGGCCGGAATGCCGAGGCCTGTGTCCTCGACCTCCAGATGAGCCATGCGGGCCGCATCGTCGCGCCGCACCCTCACGGTGATCCGTCCACCGGCGGGCGTGTAGCGGATCGCGTTGTCGATCAGGTTCGACAGCATCTCGCGCAACATCACGGGGTTGCCTTCTACTTCAATCGCCTCGTCGGGAGATTCCGGGCCTTCGTAGCCGAGATCCATCTGCTTGGCGAGCGCGGGCTGGACCCAGTCGCGCACGGCGCTGCGGGCAACGTCGCCAATCTCGACGGGCGTGAATATCTGGCCGGACATGCGGTTTTCCGCGCGCGCGAGCGCAAGCAGCTGCGTGACGAGCCGCGCGGCGTGCTCCGAACTCGTCGCGATCTGCTCGAGCGAGCGATGCACTTCCGCCGACGCCTCCTGCCGCAGCGCCAGCTCGGCTTGCGTGCGCAAGCCCGCAAGCGGCGTCTTCATCTGATGCGCGGCATCGGCGATGAAGCGCTTTTGCAGTTCCATGTTCTGTTCGAGACGCGTCAGCAGATCATTGAACGACGTGACCAGCGGCTCGATTTCCGGCGGCGCGCGGCGTGCTTCGAGCGGCGACAGGTCGTCGGGGCGCCGCGCGCGGATGTGCGCCTGTAGCGCGTGCAGCGGAGCGAGACCGCGCGACAGCCCGAACCACACGAGCAGGATCGCGAGCGGGAGGATCACGAACTGCGGCAGGATCACGCCCTTGATGATGTCGTTGGCGAGCGCGCTGCGTTTGTCGAGCGTTTCAGCTACCTGCACGAGCACCGGCTGCGCGCCTGGCGTCTGCGGAAACTCGACGGTCGTGTACGCGACGCGGATGTCGTTGCCGCGCAGCATGTCGTCGCGAAACTCCACGATGCCCGGTTGAGGCCGGTCTTCCTCACGCGGCAGCGGCATGTCGCGGTCGCCCGCGACCAGCTCGCCACGCGTGCCGAGCACCTGATAGAACACGCTATCTATATTGTCGGCACGAAGAAAATCACGCGTCGAATCGGGCAGCGTCAGTTCGGCGATGCCATTGACGGGGTGAATCTGCCGCGCAAGCACGTAGGCGTCGGTTTCGAGCGCGCGATCGAACGGTCCGTTCGCAATCGATTTCGCCACCAGATAAGTGACGGCAAGACTCATCGGCCAGAGCAGCAGCAACGGCGCGAGCATCCAGTCGAGGATTTCGCCGAACAGCGAACGCGGACGCGTCTCCGCAGCCGCCTCGGATTCGTCGGGCGGCGCGAAAGGATTCGCGTAGCGCGCGTCGCGGACTTCGTCGAGATCCGCCGCGTGCGCCGTGGCGCGCGGTGCGCGGACGGACATGGAACGCCTTTACTTGAAGTAGTGGCTTGCGGGCATGGCAGCGGGCGCGTCGGACGGCTCGGACTGCTGCGCCGGCGTCTGCGGCGCGGCCTTCTCCAGACAGTAACCCAACCCGCGCACGGTGATGATGCGTACGCCGCTCGGTTCGATCTTCTTGCGCAGCCGGTGCACGTAGACTTCGATCGCGTTGTTGCTGACCTCTTCGCCCCATTCGCACAAGTGATCGACCAGCTGTTCCTTCGATACCAGCCGCCCGATCCGCTGCAACAGGACTTCGAGCAATCCTAGCTCACGCGCGGACAGATCGATAACCTGCTCATTGGCATAGGCAATCCGGCCGACCTGATCGAACGACAGCGAGCCGTGCTTGACGACGGTCGGGCCGCCGCCCGCGCCGCGGCGCGTGAGGGCGCGCACGCGGGCTTCGAGCTCGTTCAGCGCGAAGGGCTTGGCCATGTAATCGTCGGCGCCGAGATCGAGGCCTTTGACGCGCTCGTCGACGCTGTCGGCTGCCGTCAGGATCAGTACGGGCACGTTCGAATTGCGCGCGCGCAGGCGACGCAGCACTTCGAGGCCGGACATTTTCGGCAGTCCGAGATCGAGGATGACGAGGTCGAAAGTCTGCATCGACAACGCGGTATCCGCTTCGGCTCCCGTCTTCACATGGTCAACGGCGTATGCCGATTGGCGGAGTGATCGGACGAGACCGTCCGCGAGTATGCTGTCGTCTTCGGCAATGAGAATTCGCATGATGCGCCCTGCCCGGCCGGCACCGGGGCGCTCCGGCGCACAGCGTCTCCGAAAAATTTGTTGGTAGTCGGTGTTGTCCGTTTGCACATGTGGACGTCCGCATGTGAATCGGGCTTGCCAAGACTACTGTTTTTTTATACAGTGTCTGCGTTTAGCGTGCTGGTTGGTCGAACCGGGTTTACAACGGCCTGCACACCTGCCTCAGACGCCGTTCATCATAGCAAAGGACGATTCATGGAAGAAAGCAAGAAAGGCTCGGCTGGACTGACTGCGGAAAAGAGCAAGGCACTCGCGGCCGCGCTTGCGCAGATCGAAAAGCAGTTCGGCAAAGGGTCGGTCATGCGGCTCGGCCAGGGTGAGGCAGTCGAAGATATCCAGGTGGTCTCCACGGGATCGCTGGGCCTCGACATCGCGCTGGGCGTTGGCGGTCTGCCGCGTGGCCGTGTGGTGGAAATCTACGGGCCGGAATCGTCGGGTAAAACCACGCTGACGCTGCAGGTCATCGCCGAAATGCAGAAAATCGGCGGCACGGCGGCGTTCATCGACGCGGAACACGCGCTTGATATTCAATACGCGCAAAAGCTCGGCGTGAACGTCAGCGACCTGCTGGTTTCGCAGCCAGACACGGGCGAACAGGCGCTCGAAATCGCGGACGCGCTGGTGCGTTCGGGTTCGATCGACATGATCGTGATCGACTCGGTTGCGGCGCTGGTGCCGAAGGCCGAAATCGAAGGTGAAATGGGCGATTCGCTGCCGGGTCTGCAGGCGCGTCTGATGTCGCAGGCGCTGCGCAAGCTGACGGGCACGATCAAGCGTACGAACTGCCTCGTGATCTTCATCAACCAGATCCGTATGAAGATCGGCGTGATGTTCGGCAACCCGGAAACCACCACGGGTGGTAACGCGCTGAAGTTCTACGCATCGGTGCGTCTCGACATTCGCCGCATCGGTTCGATCAAGAAGAACGACGAAGTGATCGGCAACGAAACGCGCGTGAAGGTCGTGAAGAACAAGGTGTCGCCGCCGTTCCGCGAAGCCATCTTCGACATTCTCTACGGCGAAGGCATCTCGCGTCAGGGCGAAATCATCGACCTCGGCGTGCAGGCCAAGATCGTCGACAAGGCGGGCGCCTGGTACAGCTACAGCGGCGAACGCATTGGCCAGGGCAAGGACAACGCGCGTGAATTTCTGCGCGAGAATCCGGACATTGCACGCGAGATCGAAAACCGTATCCGTGAATCGCTGGGCGTGAATGCCATGCCGGCGGGCGCTGCCGTCAGTGCCGACGAGGAAGTGGGCGAAGAGGAGTAATCGTCGCGTGATACGCAAGGGCCGCTCTGCTTCCTCGACTGCGGGCGCAGGACGCAGCACGGGCGGCCCGCGTGACGACGATGCATTCGAATCGTCGTCACGCTCATCTTCAAGCCCGTCTGTTTCTCGATCAGCATCGTTTTCAAACGACTCGTCGTCCGACAGCTTCGATCCATTCGAATCGTTCGATGCTCACGATCGTGCCGCGGGCCTGACTCCCGCTTCGCGTGAACGCCCGGATGCGGATGCCGGTAGCGTAGAAGTCACCTACACGCGCTCGCGTCGCCAGCCAGGCGAAGGCAAACCCGGCAAACCCGCCGACACAGCGACCCGCGCTTCACAACGTCCCGCGCGCTCTCTCAAAGGCCGTGCGCTCGGCTATCTTTCGCGCCGCGAGTACAGTCGCGCGGAGTTGTCGCGCAAGCTCTCGCCGTACGCGGAAGAGGGCGAATCAATCGACGCATTGCTGGACTCGCTCGAAAGCGAAGGCTGGTTGTCGGATTCCCGTTTCGCGGAAAGCCTGCTGAATCGGCGTGCGTCGCGCATGGGCGCGGGCCGCATCGTCAATGAACTCAAGCGTCATTCGGTCGGACAGGAACTGGTCGAAGAGGTGAGCGCGCAGTTGCGTGAAACCGAACTTGCGCGGGCTCAGGCCGTCTGGCGCAAAAAGTTTGGCACGTTGCCCGAAACGCCCAGCGAGCGCGCAAAGCAGGCGCGCTTTCTTGCCACACGAGGTTTTTCTCAGGGAATCATCGGGAAGATTCTCAAGGGTATCGACGAAGAGTGGCCGTCCGAGTAAGGCAGCGTGCGGCGCGCAAGAAAATGACGCACTGCACGAAACGCCTCGCCGAAACGCCATCCTCAAGATCGCTCAAACCCTCTCCCATCAAGCCTGTGCGGGCTTCGGGCAGTCTCAAATACCCAGTATGCTAAAATTCAACGGTTCTTAAATCCGGCCTTTGTTCTCGCATGCCGCTCTCCCCGCCAGTGTCCCGACAGTTGCGCCATCGCCGCGCAATCCGAGCGGACGCATACGAGCGTGAAGATGGCCTGTGGGATATCGAGGCATGCCTCACCGACGACAAGCCACGTGACGTGGCGCTTGCGTCGGGTGTCCGGCCGAACGGCTCGCCGATCCATGAACTCTGGCTCCGCATCACGATCGATCGCAAGCTCAATGTCGTCGACGCTGAAGCGTCGTCCGACTGGGTTCCGTATCCCGGTCTGTGTGAAGCCTCCAATCCCGCCTATCGCGCCCTCATCGGGCTCAATCTGTTGCAAAACTTTCGTCGCGATGCTGCCCGTTTGCTGGCCGGCACGACAGGTTGCACGCATCTCACCGAGTTGTGCGCAGTTCTGCCGACTGCCGCCATCCAGGCGTTCGCGGGCGACGTGTGGAATACCGACAAAGGCAGGCCAGGAAGCGAGGAGCACGCAGGTTCACGCAGTGGATCGGCAGACGGTTCAACCCGAGGCACGCAGGGCAGCACGGGACAAGACGCCCAAGACAACGCTTCAAGCGGGCAAGCAAGCGAACAGGCGAGCGAGCAATCAAACGACAAACCGCCATTCCAGTTGGGCCGCTGCCATGCGCTGCGGTTCGACGGTGAGGCGGTGCGACAGTTTTATCCGCGCTGGTACGGCCACGCGCCGCGTTCAGCGGATCGCGCGGATGCCGCACCCGACGGACAGGCCGTGAAGACGGCGCGTCCCGAGTAAGCGGTCCAGCCGGAAGCGAAGTTCAATCCAACTCTCAGACTGAAGGGAATCACGCATGAAGATTCACGAGTACCAGGGTAAGGAAATCCTGCGGAAATTCGGAGTCGCGGTACCGCGCGGCAAGCCGGTCTTCTCGGTGGACGATGCGGTCAAGGCCGCTGAAGAGCTCGGCGGCCCGGTGTGGGTCGTCAAGGCTCAGATCCACGCGGGTGGCCGTGGCAAGGGTGGCGGCGTGAAGGTCGCGAAGTCGCTGGACCAGGTTCGCGAGTACTCGAACCAGATCCTCGGCATGCAACTCGTCACGCACCAGACGGGCTCGGAAGGCCAGAAGGTGAATCGCCTGCTGATCGAAGAAGGCGCTGACATCAAGAAGGAACTGTATGTCGGTCTCGTGATCGATCGCGTTTCGCAAAAGATCGTCGTGATGGCGTCGAGCGAAGGCGGCATGGACGTCGAAGAAGTCGCGGAAAAGACGCCCGAGCTGATCCACAAGATCGCGGTCGATCCGTCGACGGGTCTGAAAGACGCCGAAGCAGACGATCTCGCGAAGAAGATCGGCGTGCCCGACGCATCGATCCCGCAAGCACGCGCGATCCTGCAAGGCCTGTACAAGGCATTCTGGGAAACGGACGCATCCCTGGCCGAAATCAACCCGCTGATCCTGACGGGCGACGGCAAGGTTATCGCGCTGGACGCCAAGTTCAACTTCGATTCGAACGCACTGTTCCGTCATCCGGAAATCGTCGCTTACCGCGATCTGGACGAAGAAGATCCGGCTGAAGTCGAAGCGTCGAAGTTCGATCTCGCGTACATCTCGCTCGACGGCAACATCGGCTGCCTGGTGAACGGCGCCGGTCTGGCGATGGCGACGATGGACACGATCAAGCTGTTCGGCGGCGAACCGGCGAACTTCCTGGACGTCGGCGGTGGTGCGACGACCGAGAAGGTCACGGAAGCGTTCAAGCTGATGCTGAAGAACCCGAACCTGACGGCGATTCTCGTCAACATCTTCGGCGGCATCATGCGTTGCGACGTGATCGCGGAAGGCGTGATCGCGGCTTCGAAGGCGGTCGATCTGCAAGTGCCGCTCGTCGTGCGCATGAAGGGCACGAACGAAGACCTCGGCAAGAAGATGCTGGCCGATTCCGGCCTGCCGATCATCTCGGCAGACAGCATGGAAGAAGCTGCGCAGAAGGTTGTCGCGGCTGCCGCAGGCAAGGCCTGATCGCCCCGGCGCATATCACCGGATTACGAATGGCGGCGCGCGAGCGTCGCGGGCAAACGCTATTTGCCGCGCGGGACGCGTTGAGCGCGCCACCAAACGAACAGAGGTCAATACATGTCGATTCTGATCAACAAAGACACCAAGGTCATCACGCAGGGCATCACCGGCAAGACCGGTCAGTTCCACACGCGCGCATGCCGTGAATACGCAAACGGCCGCGAAGCATTCGTCGCGGGCGTGAACCCGAAGAAGGCTGGCGAAGACTTCGAAGGCATTCCTATCTACGCTAGCGTGAAGGAAGCCAAGGAAGAAACGGGCGCGACCGTCTCGGTCATCTACGTGCCGCCCGCAGGCGCCGCTGCTGCAATCTGGGAAGCCGTCGAAGCCGATCTCGATCTCGCGATCTGTATCACGGAAGGCATCCCCGTTCGCGACATGATCGAAGTCAAGGACCGTATGCGCCGCGAGGGCCGCAAGACGTTGCTCCTCGGACCGAACTGCCCGGGCACGATCACGCCGGACGAACTGAAGATCGGCATCATGCCGGGTCACATCCACCGCAAGGGCCGCATCGGCGTCGTGTCGCGTTCGGGCACGCTGACGTATGAAGCAGTCGGCCAACTGACGGCGATCGGCCTCGGCCAGTCGTCGGCAGTCGGTATCGGCGGCGACCCGATCAACGGTCTGAAGCACATCGACGTCATGAAGATGTTCAACGACGATCCGGATACGGACGCCGTGATCATGATCGGCGAAATCGGCGGTCCGGACGAAGCGAACGCTGCGTACTGGATCAAGGACAACATGAAGAAGCCGGTGGTTGGCTTCATCGCCGGTGTCACGGCGCCTCCGGGCAAGCGCATGGGCCACGCCGGCGCGCTGATCTCGGGCGGTGCGGACACGGCAGATGCCAAGCTGGAAATCATGGACGCATGCGGTATCAAGGTCACGAAGAACCCGTCGGAAATGGCGCGTCTTCTGAAGGCGATGCTGTAAGAAGTGTTGCGATAATTCAAGAAACGTCGGCTATTGCTGACGTTTTTTGATACTCTTACGAAGGCCTTTCGTAAGACGCGACGACAAGCGAGGGAGCGAGCAATTGCTGCCTCGCTTTTTTGTTGCCGTTCGCTTTCGCTACCTTCTATCCTGCTTTCCATGCTCGAATTCCTCACCACGCTCCATTGGGGCGCCGTCTTCCAGATCATCGTCATCGACATCCTGCTGGGTGGCGACAACGCAGTCGTGATCGCGCTCGCCTGCCGCAACCTGCCGCCCGCGCAGCGCACGAAAGGCGTGCTGTGGGGGACGCTGGGCGCAATCCTGCTGCGCGTCGCGCTGATTGCGTTTGCCGTCGCGCTGCTCGACGTGCCGTTGCTCAAGTTCGCGGGCGGCCTGTTGCTGCTGTGGATCGGCGTGCGCCTGCTCGCGCCCGCGCCCGATGCGCACGCGAATGTCAAACCCGCCGACAAGCTGGTCACGGCCATCAAGACGATCATCGTGGCCGACGCCGTGATGAGCCTCGACAACGTGATCGCGATCGCGGGCGCTGCCGAGGCTGCCGAACCGCATCACCGCATCGCCCTCGTCGTGTTCGGGCTGATCGTCAGCATTCCGCTGATCGTCTGGGGCAGCCAGCTCGTGCTCAAGCTTCTGGACCGTTACCCCGTCGTCATTACGCTGGGTGGCGCGCTGCTCGGCTGGATCGCGGGCGGGCTCATCGTCAACGACCCGGCGGGCGACCGTTGGCCCGTGCTCGATACGCCTGTTGCCGAGTACGGCATGAGCATCGCTTGCGCGCTGTTCGTCGTGATCCTCGGCTACGCGCTCAAGCGTCGCAACGCCAGCCGCATTGCGGGCAATACGCCGCCGGGAACGCATTGACCGCAGTCACTTTACCGATCCATCCGCCCGCGCACCATTAGCCATTCGGCCGACTGCCCGCGCGATTCGCGGCTCGCTACGATCGAAGCGCCTGTCCTGATTCCCGGGACAGGCGCTTTCGTTTTGAGGAGTCTGCAGATGACCGCTATCGTTGCCGTTGCTTCGTTGTCCACGTTTTGTGCGCCCTGGCTGCGCGCCCGCGCGCCGCGCCCGCGGCTTGGCCCGCTCGCCCGCGTCAGGCGCTGGTGGGGCTTCACACTGATCGAACTGATGATCGTGCTGGCCATCGTCGGCGTGATCGCCGCGTATGCGATTCCCGCGTATCAGGACTATCTCGCGCGCAGCCGCGTCGGCGAAGGATTGTCGCTGGCGTCGGCGGCGCAGTTGACCGTCGGCGAGAACGCCGGCAGCGGCAACGCGTTTGGCAGCGGCTATACGTCGCCGCCCGCCACGCGCAACGTGCAGTCCATCCATATCGACGACGACACTGGCCAGATTACCGTGGCGTTCACGGCGCGCGTGTCGGACGAAGGCGCGAACACGATCGTGTTCGTGCCGTCCGCGCCCGACAGCGCCGACACGCCCACAGCCCGCGTTGCGCTGACGAAAGGCGCGGCGCAGAAAGGGACCATCACGTGGGAATGCTTCGCAGGCGGCAAGGCTGCCTCGTCGTTGCCGGCTCCGGGAGCAGGACCGTTGCCCGCCGATGCACCGACCCTGCCGGGGAATCTCGCGCCGCCCGAATGCCGCAGCTAAGATGGCGTGGGGATGTCACGACGTAAGCCGGGCATGAGTCCGGCATAAGCCAGGTATAAACCGAACCCGCATCAAAGATCGCGGCAAAAGTTTCCATGCTGCGGCCGGATTCCGGGTTATTTCCGCCGAGCCGGCGCACAGCGTAAGGATTTTTTTGTATAGTGCGCCGGTTGCTGACGTCCCCGGTTACTCATGCCCACCCCCTTCGCACGCTATCTTTCACTGTTCCTGTTGGCGTGTGCGTTGATCCTGCCGTATGCAGTGGTCAACCACACGTATCCGATTCCGACCTTCTACGCCGAGTTCACGGCGCTGTCGCTCTATCTGCTGCTGGGCGCGGGCATCGCGTTTCTGGTGTCGACGGCACGGCCGCGCGTCGCGTTCGCGTCGCCCGTTGCCGCGCTCGTGCCGCTCGGGTTCGGGCTCGTGCTGGTCGCGCAGTCGCTCGTACTACCGGTCGCGCAACCGTCGATGAACTGGCTCGGCGCCGGCTTCCTGCTTGCCGCGTTCATGGCCACGCACGCCGGCTTTGGTTTCAGCCGGGCGAATCTGACGGAAAACGCGTTCACGGTGGCGGCGTTCGCGCTGGTCGTGGGCGGCCTCTTCGCGGTGTTCTGCCAAACCATCCAGCTGTTTCACCTCGAGGTCAAGGTGACGCCGCTCGTGGTTGCCTACAGCGTGCTGACCGAGCGCCGGCCGTTCGGCAACATGGCGCAGGCCAATCACCTTGCAACATACATCGCGTTCGCAACGGCGGGTGCGATGTACCTCGTCCAGACGCGGCGCATCAACGTGTTCATCTGGCTGCTCGTGTCGGCGATCTTTTCGGGCGGCCTGGCGTTGACCGTGTCGCGCGGACCGTGGCTGCAGATGGGCGTGATCGTCGTCGCGGGGTTCTGGATGGCGTTTGCCGAACAGCGCCGCAATCCGTCGCGCCGCCGCAGCAATCGCGAGTGGTTGATTCCCGTCGTGCTCGCCGTATTGTTCTTCGCGGTGAATGCGGCGATCCGCTGGGCGAACGTTCACTACGATCTCGGTCTGGCGCAGTCCGCTGCCGAGCGCATGAAGGATTCGAGCCAGATCGCACCGCGTCTCGCGCTGTGGAAGTACGGCTGGACGATGTTCCGCACGCATCCGTTGCTAGGTGTCGGCTGGGGCGAATTTCCGCGCTACCAGTACGATCTTGCGAAAGCGCTGGGCGGCGTCGAGATTGCCAATAACTCGCACGACATCTTTATCGATCTGCTGGCTAAGACGGGGCTGATCGGACTGGGTATCGTGCTGCTCGGTCTCGCTGCCTGGTTCGTGCGCGTCGTGCGTGCGCCGCATACGGCCGCGCGCGTGTTCGGTCTCGCGCTGATCGGCGTGCTGGTGATGCATGCGCTTGTCGAGTATCCGCAGCAGTACATGTTCTTCCTGCTGCCGGCGATGTTCGTGATCGGCCTGCTCGACACGAAGCCGCTGCGGCTGATTCCGGGCGGCATGTCGTTCGGCGCGTTCCTTGTGATCGTGTTCGGCGGACTGGCTGCGCTGTATCCGATCTACCGCGACTATGCGCGTTCCGAAGTGCTGTATTACGGCTCGCGTCCGTTCGACCAGTATCGTGAAGACCCGTCGTTCCTGTTCGGCGCGTGGGGCGAGTACGGGATGGCGACGCTCTTGCCGATGAACTCGCAGGATCTGCCGCACAAGCTCGCGATGCATCGCCAGGCGATGGCGCTGTTGCCGGGCGAAACGGTGCTGCGCCGTTACGCGGTGTTGCAGGCGTTGAGCGGCGACACCAACGGTGCGTTCGATACCGTCGACCGTCTGAAGATCTTCGCTGAGGAACTGCATGACTGGCCTTCGCAGCTCGCCTATCTGTACGATTTGTGCGATCAGCAGAAGACGCTGGGGGCGTTCAAGGCGGAACTGATGAAGAAGTACGGCACGCCGCCGAAGGACATCAACAATAGCGATGACGAAGAGGGCGACGACGAGGATTGATGCCTCGGCCGTCAAGTACGAAGGCGGCGCGTCGGACGCGCCGCCGCTTCAGCGAGAGTGGGGAACCCTTAACAGGCAAGCTACGCAGGCGCGCCGCAAAACCTCAGTCCGCCACCCAATCCCCCGACTTCCCGCCGTGTTTCTCAAGCACTCGAACATCGGTGATGGTCATCCCGCGATCTACGGCCTTGCACATGTCGTAGACCGTCAGCAGCCCGACCTGCACGGCCGTCAGCGCTTCCATCTCGACCCCCGTTCTGCCGAGCGTCTCGACCTGCACGCGGCAATGCACCGCAGGGCCCGACTCGTCCAGCTCGAAATCGACGGCAACGCGGGTGAGCGCCAGCGGATGACACAAGGGAATCAGATCGGCGGTGCGCTTCGCGCCCTGGATCGCGGCGATGCGCGCGATGCCGATCACGTCGCCTTTCTTCGCTTCGCCTTTGCGGATCAGGTCGAACGTGGCGGGCAGCATGCGGATCGTGCCGCGCGCGACCGCGATGCGTTTGGTCTCCGCCTTGCCGCCTACGTCGACCATATGCGCCTGGCCGGCTGCGTCGAAATGAGTGAGTTCGGGCATGGTTGGCTCCTTCAGAGGGCGCCTATCATAGCAGCGCGAGCGTCCCGGGGCAGTCGGGCGCGGGACGGCGAAGAATCACGATAGCGCACAAAGCGCGCGGATGCCTGATTGTGGGCAACCCGCCATCCACGCACCGACTGGGAGCCGAAGCGCCCACCGCACCCGGTACAATCGAAAACAAGGCCTGTTTCTTCCGGCACCTTACGCCGCTTTCGATTTCGCCCATCGTCCGCAATGCGTCTGAAACGGTTTCTCGCTGCATTGTTGTCCGTCACGCTCGCCGTCCCGCCCGCGATCATCGCGCAGCCGTCGAACCTGTCGGAACTGCCGCTCGTCACCGGGCCGCTCGACACGTACGGCGCGACAGCCGTGCCGCCCGACATCGCACCAGGCGTGTTCGGTCTCTACGGCGGCGCGCAGTCGCGCTTCGCGGGTAACCCCGGCGGCAACGCGAGCCTGCGCGCGCCCATGTCGACCCAGCAGTTGCCCGATCTCGGCGATGGCTCGGGTGGCTCGCTCACGCCGCAAGCCGAACGCAAGCTCGGCGAACGTGTGATGCGCGAAGTCCGCGCCGATCCCGACTATATCGACGACTGGCTCGTGCGCGACTATCTGAACTCGATCTCCGAGAAGCTCGCCGCGGCCGCGAGCGCGCAGTTCATCGGCGGCTATCGTCCTGACTTCGATCTGTTCGCGATGCGCGACGCGCAGATCAACGCTTTCTCGTTGCCGGGCGGCTTCATCGGCGTGAATACCGGGCTGATCGTCGCGACGCAGACGGAATCGGAACTCGCGTCCGTCGTCGGACACGAAATGGGTCACGTGCTGCAACGGCACATCGCGCGGATGATCACGGCGGGCGAGCACAGCGGCTACGCGGCGCTCGCGAGCATGTTGCTCGGCGTGCTGGCGGGCGTCCTCGCACATAGCGGCGATCTGGGCAGCGCGATCGCCATCGGCGGGCAGGCCTATGCTGTCGACAGCCAGTTGCGCTTCTCGCGCGCGGCCGAGCACGAAGCCGACCGGGTCGGCTTCCAGATGCTCGCGGGCGCGGGTTATGACCCGTATGGAATGGTGTCGTTCTTCGAGCGGCTCGATCGCGCATCGATGAGCGACGCGGGCGCGCCCGCCTACGCGCGCACGCACCCGCTGACGGGCGAGCGGATCGCCGATATGTCCGACCGCGCGCGCCGCGCGCCTTACCGGCAGCCGCGCCAGTCGTCGGAATATGCATTCGTGCGCGCACGGGCGCGCGTGCTGCAGGACCGCTCACGCAGCGAATACGCGGACGACATCTCACGGATGCGCTCCGAAGTCGAAGACCGTACCGCGCTGAACGTGGCGGGCAACTGGTATGGCATCGCGTACGCGCAGATGCTGCTCGAGCGCTACGACGACGCTTCGGCTTCGCTGGCGACGGCACGCGCCGCGTTCGACGCCAACGAGCGCGCCGAAGGCGATCCTTCGCGCAGTTCGCCGAGCCTCGACGTGCTCGCGGTCGACATCGCCCGGCGCGCCGGCCGCAACGACGAAGCCGTGCGTCTCGCGGAAATCGCGCAAAAGCGCTGGCCGCAATCGCACGCGGCCATCGAGATGCGCCTGCAGACGCTGCTCACCGCACGCCGTTTCGGCGAAGCACAGGTGCAGGCGCAGCGCGAGACGCGTGCCGATCCGCAGCAGCCCGTCTGGTGGCGTTATCTCGCGCAGGCGAGCGTCGGCACGGGTGACGCGCTGACGCAGCATCGCGCGCTCGCGGAGAAGTTCGCGCTGGAAGGCGCCTGGCCGTCGGCGATCCGGCAGTTGAAGGAAGCACGCGACATCAAGTCGGTCGGCTACTACGACCTCGCGACGATCGACGCGCGCCTGCATGAGTTCGAGGCGCGCTATAAGGAAGAGCGCGAAGACGAGAAGAACAGCAGCTAGCGGTTGTCTTAAGGCGAGGGCAGGCCGCGCGCAGCGACACGCGCCGCCGGACTTGCGACGAATCCGAAGCGCTTTTCGACCTCGGCCTTGCGCAAGGGCTCGAGCTTCAAGACCTCGCCGTCGCGCCAGCGGAAGGCACCGCTTTGGCCGTCGCTCGCAAGATCCGTGTGCTCGGAGAAAAGATCGAGATCGTGGTCGTGCAGCACGGCGGTACGTGCGGGCGTGGAGCGATCGATGAAGAGAATGCCGCCTTCGTCGTCCAGATAGGCAGCAGCCGGCTCGAACGCTGCGCCGCCCTGATCCGTCAACATGAGTGTTTCGCTAACGTCGTCACGGGCGAGCCGCACGACGAACGGCGTGTAGCCGAGTTCGACATACACGCGCTGCGGCCCGTTCTGGAAAAACCATTGGCCTGTCTCGTCGGCTTCGTAGTTGCGGTTGATGAAGCCGAGCAGGGCCGTATGCCGGATCGGCTCACCGGGCGCGCCTGCGGCTTGCGCGGCTTCGTCGCGCATACGCCAGTTGCCGCGCCGGTCGAGCAGCAGCCAGCCGGTGCAATGCGGCACGTTCGGCCATTTGGCCAATGCCTGCTTGACGATGTCATCCATGTCGCGTGAACGGGTCGAAGTAGCCGAAAACCCGGCGCGAAAGCCAGTCGATCCGGCCGGGGAAGGGGCCCGTCATGAAGCCGACGTGTCCGCCATGCTCCGGTTGATCGAGTTCCACCGCCGATGATACCTCGCTGCACGACGGCAGCACCGCGCCCGGCAGGAACGGGTCGTTGCGGGCGTTGAGCACGAGCGTCGGCACGGTGATTTCGGGAAGGAGCGGGCGCGTGGTCGAACGCGTCCAGTAGTCGTCCGCGTCGCGAAAACCGTGCAACGGCGCCGTCACGACCTCGTCGAACGCGTGCATCGTGCGGCTGGCGAGCATGTCGTTCAGATCGAAGAGGCCGGGATACTGTTCGAGCTTTTGCTGCGCCTTCAGCTTGAGCGTCTTCAGGAAGCTGCGTGTGTAGATCAACCCGAAGCCTTGCGACAGCGCGCGGCCGCCCGCGTGCACGTCGAGCGGCGCGGAGATCGCCGCGGCCGCCGCGATGATCTCCGCGTCCTCGCGCCGCTCGCCGAGCCAGCGCAGCAGCACGTTGCCGCCCAGCGACACGCCGGCAGCCACGATCGGCCCCGGATGCTGCTCGCGCAGCCGCCGCAGCACCCAATCGACTTCGTTGCTGTCGGCGAGGTGATAGAAGCGCGGCAACAGGTTCATCGGACCGCTGCAACTGCGAAAGTGCGGCACGACGCCATGCCAGCCGCGCAGCTGGGCGCTTGCCATCAAGGTGCGCGCGTAGTGGGAGTCCGAACTGCCTTCGAGTCCGTGAAAGAGTACGAACAGCGGCGCGTCGTCGGCGGCGGGAGAGGCTGCAAGCGGATCGGGCACCAGCCAGTCGAGATCGATGAAATCGCCGTCCGGCGTATCCCAACGCTCGCGCCGGTAGGTCACCTCGGGGCGGCGGCCGAACAGCGCGGGAACGATGGTCTGGATGTGGCTATTGGGAAGCCAGAGCGGGGCGCGGTACAGCATGTCGACGGTCGCTTCGACCGACGTGCCCACAGCAGCCTCAACGGCAGCCGCGGCTGTATCGAGGGCCGGTCTGGAAGAAGCGTTATTGTCGTGGGTCGTGCTCATGCCAACACCGGTATTCAGTCGAAGCCCCGGGTCATGGTTTCGCCGGGACTTCCGTCAAGCTGGTCTCGCGGGGCGCGTCAGTGCAGCGCGCCCTGACCATGTCTCATTTTGGCAGCAAACTGCGAGGCAGTTTCGTTCGGCATCGCACTCGCATGAATATGCGCGATTTTCCATTCGCCGCGCTCATGGACCATCACATAGGTGGTGAAGATCATCGCCGGCACGGCGGCCGGGTCGGCGGGCCGGTGCGCTTCGGCAATCGCGTAGACGACGGTGCCGAGACTGTCGTAAACGCGGATGTCGAGCGGCTCGATCGACACCGGCTGCGCTTCGAGCTGAACGGTCAGCCCCGAGCGGATCGCGTCGAGACCATGCAGATGCGAGCCGTCGGCGCAGATACAACTGACAAATTCCTCGTCGATCCACAAGCCCATCAAACTGTCGAGATTGACCTCCGCGACTGCCTGGTAATAGGCATTCAACGTGTCCGCAGCGGCTTCGAAGATGTGGGCAAAACGTGGCATAGCTCGTCAGTCTCTTGCGCGCAAGGCGCGCGGTTGCGGTCAGTGATGTGCAGCAGGCCATTCGCCAGCATGCTCGCGCCTCAAGACGCGGGCATGACGCTGCAGGCGGCGCGGGACGTCGCCCCGCGAGCACAGCAGGCCCTTGGACGCTCAGCGTTGCGCGAGCAACATTCCACGCAGATCGTCGAATACCTGTTCGGCACTCAGTTGCCGCAGGCAGTTCAGATGGCCCAACGGACATTCGCGCTGAAAGCACGGACTGCACTCGAGATGCAGCCATTGTACCTTTGCGAGGTCCGACAAGGGCGGCGTGTGGCGCGGATCGGTCGATCCGTACACGGCCACGAGCGGTCGGCGCAGCGCGGCTGCGACGTGCATCAGCCCGGAATCGTTGGTGACGACGGCGCTCGCCCGCGAGATCAGCGCGCAGGCCTCGCCCAGCGCGGTCTGGCCGCACAGGTTGCGCACGTTCGGCGCGCGGTCGGCAATGGCCTGGGCGATGGGCGCGTCTTTCGGCGAACCGAGCGCGACGATCTTCGTGTACGGGAACGACTGGCCGACCATCTGCGCGAGCGCTGCGAAATGCTCGGGCGGCCAGCGCTTGGCCGGGCCGTACTCCGCGCCGGGGCAGAACACCAGCAGCGGCACGCGCGTGTCCAGATTGAAGCGCGTCGACACGCGCGACGCTTCGTTCAGGTCGGCGTCGAGCCGCGGCGGCGGCAGATCCTCGGGCACTTTCGCGCCGGGCGCGTAAGCGAGAGCCGCGTATTGGCCGACCATCGGCGGACGCGCGTCCTTGCGCGGGTTCGCGTGCCGCACGTTCAACAGCCCGTAGCGGCTTTCGCCCGTGTAGCCGATGCGCAGCGGAATGCCCGCCATCCACGGAATCAGTGCGGACTTCAGCGAATTGGGCAGCACGTAAGCCGCGTCATAGCCGACGTCACGCAAATCGCTCGCAAGCTGCCAGCGGCGCAGCATCTGCAGCTTGCCGTGGGCGAGATCGGTCGCGTAGACATCGCGGATTTCCGGCATCCGTTCGAGCACGGGCGCGACCCAGCTGGGCGCGACGGCATCGATCGCGATGCGCGGATGCAATTTCACGAGGCGCGCAAACAGCGGCTGCGCCATCAATGCGTCACCGATCCAGTTCGGTGCGATAACCAACGCGCGACGCATCAGGGTGAGTTTCCGATGTCGAAAATAAGGCGCCGCGCGCACGAGGCGCGCGGTGCCGGGTTGTCAGGGAATGTGGACTGCAGCCCAGGCTATATCGGCGCGCGCGGCGGGAAGTTCCACCTTCCGCCTGCCCGATTCAGCGATGCGCGGCCGCAGCCCATGCGGCAGACAAGCAGTGCAGCGGATCAGTGACCCTTGATCACTTCGCCGTCGCGCAGCTTGTAGCGCGTGCTGCAGTAGGGGCAGCGCGCTTCGCCGTGCGTCACGTCGATAAAGACGCGCGGATGGTTGCTCCAGCGCGGCATCGACGGGTTCGGGCAATACGCGGGAAGATCTTTCGCCGACAGTTCGACCAGCGGCATTTCCTTGATTTCGCTCATAGGGACTTTCTCGTTGTATGCACAAGGCGGGCGCGTCCGGCTTTCTGCCTGCGACGCGCCCGCCGGGATTCAGATCTTCGTCAGCCAGTGCGCGTACTTCGCGCTCTTTCCGTTCACGATGTCGAAGAAGCCCGATTGCAGCTTCTCCGTGATCGGGCCGCGCGTGCCCGAGCCGATCGTGCGGTTGTCGAGTTCGCGGATGGGCGTGACTTCGGCGGCCGTGCCCGTGAAGAACGCTTCGTCGCACGTATAGACTTCGTCGCGCGTGATGCGCTTTTCGATCACTTCGATGCCCGCGTCTTTCGCCAGCGTGATCACCGTGTCGCGCGTGATGCCGTCGAGGCACGACGAGAGGTCGGGCGTGTACAGCTTGCCGTTGTTCACGAGGAAGAAGTTCTCGCCCGAGCCTTCCGACACATAGCCGTCGACGTCGAGCAGCAGCGCTTCGTCGTAGCCGTCGGCCGTGGCTTCCTGGTTCGCGAGGATCGAGTTGACGTACCAGCCCGACGCCTTCGCGCGGACCATGGAGACGTTCACGTGATGGCGCGTGAACGACGAGGTCTTCACGCGGATGCCCTTCTTGATGCCGTCTTCGCCAAGATAGGCGCCCCACGGCCAGGCGGCGATCGCGACGTGGATGGTGTTGCCCTTGGCCGACACGCCCAGCTTTTCCGAGCCGACCCAGATGATCGGGCGCAGGTAGCACGACTCCAGCTTGTTCTCGCGGACCACTTCGCGCTGTGCTGCGGCGAGCGTTTCGTGGTCGAACGGAACGTCCATCTGGAAGATCTTGGCCGAGTTCAGCAGGCGCTTGGTGTGTTCCTGAAGACGGAAGATCGACGTGCCGCCGTCAGCCGTCTTGTAGGCGCGCACGCCTTCGAAGACGCCCATGCCGTAGTGCAGCGTATGGGTGAGGACGTGGATCTTGGCGTCGCGCCAGTCGATGAGCTTGCCATCCATCCAGATCTTGCCGTCGCGGTCGGCCATTGACATACGATTCTCCTGGCAGTGCGGGTTCGCGGGGTCGCGGGTTGTTCGGATTGTGACGTTTGATCGTGACGTCGCTTATGACGTTCGACTGCGGCGTCGGTTTCGGCGCGTGGCGCAACCACGACAGATGCGTTCGGGCCACGCGGCGAAAAGCGATATTTTAGCGTCTTTTGCACAATCAACGGGCATTTGCGGGCACCCCGGACGCTATAATCCGGCGGTCGCTGAAAACTAACCGGATGCGCCAGCGGCTGCTACACGATCTGGCGCTGACCCCCTGCCATCGTGGCGCTCGTCGCGCCGCGCTGCATTCGCCTCATGCTCGCTCGTTTGTCCGATCTCGACCGCCGCGCTTTCCGTGATGGCGCGCGCGCCTACTCGCCCACCTTGATGGCGATCTTCTCCTGGGGCCTCGTGACGGGCATCGCGATGAGCAAGTCGGTGATGACCGTGCCTCAGTCGCTCGCGATGTCGCTGCTGGTCTACGCAGGCTCGTCGCAGCTGGCCGTGCTGCCGCTCATGCTCGCCAAGCTGCCCGTCTGGACGATCCTGCTGACGGCCGCGATGGTCAACACGCGCTTCGTGATCTTCAGCGCGGGCCTCGCACCGCATTTTTCCTATCTGCCGCTGTGGCGCCGGTTGCTGGTCGGCTATTTCAACGGCGACGTCATCTATCTGCTGTTCCAGAAGAAAGCCTTCCAGCCAGGCTACGTACCCGGCAAGGAAGCGTATTTCTGGGGCATGGCCGTCTCGAGCTGGCTGTCGTGGCAGGTCTCGTCGATCATCGGCATTCTGCTGGCCAGCCTCTTTCCCGATAACTGGGGTCTTTCGCTCGCGGGCACGCTCGCGCTGATTCCCGTGATGGTGTCGGCGATTTCGTCGCGCTCCACGCTGGCGGCCGTGAGCGTCGCGGGCATCGTCGCGCTGGTCGCATTCGATCTGCCGTATCGCCTCGCGCTGCCGCTCGCCGTGATCACTGCGATCCTCGCGGGCACCGCCGCCGACGCGCTGATCGAGCGCGCCGATCTGCGCCGCATCCGCAACCACACGGAAACAGCGGGACGTCCGGGACATTCGGGAGATTCGCGATGAGCACGCTGCAGATCTGGCTCGCGATTATCGGCATGACGTTTGTCACAGCGCTGACACGCGCGCTGTTTCTGATCGGAGGGGAGCGCACGGTGCTGCCGGAGCGCGCGCAACGGATGCTGCGTTACGCGCCCGCGGCGGCGCTGGCGGCTGTCGTCGTGCCGGACGTGCTCGTGACGGACAGTGGCGTGTCCATCGCGCTGTCGAATCACGAGCTGTACGGCACGCTCGCGGGCCTCGCGTGGTTCCTGTGGCGGCGGACGATGCTCGGCACAATCGTCGTCGGGATGCTGGTGTTCACGGCGCTGCGGCTGATTTTCTGAAGGCGGTCGCCCGCGCGCGTGTGAATGTTGCGCTGCAATATCGCGCAACGCCCGCTGCAGCCGGCAAATACTGGGATTCGCTCGGACGGGCTTAGATCGGTCCGTCGATCGGTTAAAATGGCTGTCTCCCGGAACACGCGCGAACCTGCCGGCACCGTTCTCGATTGGCTGTTCGCGCAGCGTCCGCACCGCCTTCCAATCAACTCGCATATCAATCATGAAACAGGTATTGCGTCTCTCCGATCTGATCGCCGAAGGCAAACTATCCGGCAAACGCGTGTTCATCCGCGCCGACCTGAACGTGCCGCAGGACGACGCCGGCAACATCACCGAAGACACCCGCATCCGCGCTTCCGTGCCTGCCATCAAGTCCGCGCTGGACGCGGGCGCGGCCGTCATGGTCACGTCGCACCTGGGCCGCCCGACGGAAGGCGACTTCAAGCCCGAAGACTCGCTCGCGCCCGTCGCGAAGCGTCTCGCCGAACTGCTCGGCCGCGACGTGCCGCTGGTGCAGAACTGGGTGGAGAACGGCGTGAACGTCGCGCCGGGCCAGGTCGTGCTGCTCGAAAACTGCCGCGTGAACAAGGGCGAAAAGAAGGATTCCGACGAGCTCGCGCAGAAAATGGCGAAGCTTTGCGACATCTACGTGAACGACGCGTTCGGCACTGCGCACCGTGCCGAAGCGACCACGCACGGCATCGCGAAGTACGCGCCGGTGGCGTGCGCGGGCCCGCTGCTCGCGGCCGAACTCGAAGCGCTCAGCAAGGCGCTCGGCGCACCGAAGCGTCCGCTGGTGGCAATCGTCGCGGGCTCGAAGGTGTCGACCAAGCTGACCATTCTGAAGTCGCTGGCCGACAAGGTGGATCAGCTGATCGTCGGCGGCGGCATCGCGAACACGTTCATGCTGGCGGCTGGCCTGAAGATCGGCAAGTCGCTGGCCGAAGCGGATCTCGTCGAAGAAGCGAAGGCCATCATCGAAGCCGCGAAGGCACGCGGCGCATCGGTGCCGATTCCGTCGGACGTGGTCACCGCGAAGGAGTTCTCGCCCACCGCCAAGGCCGAAATCAAGCAGGTTGCCGATGTGCAGGACGACGACCTGATCCTCGACATCGGACCGGAAACAGCGAAGGCGCTCGCGTCGCAGCTCGAAAAGGCCGGCACGATCGTCTGGAACGGCCCGGTCGGCGTGTTCGAGTTCGACCAGTTCGGCAACGGCACGAAGACGCTTGCGGAAGCCATCGCGAAGTCGTCGGCGTACTCGATTGCAGGCGGCGGCGACACGCTCGCGGCCATCGCCAAATATGGCATCCACGACAAGGTGAGCTATATCTCGACAGGCGGCGGGGCTTTCCTCGAGTTCCTCGAGGGCAAGAAGCTGCCCGCAGTCGCTGTGCTGGAATCGCGGGCCTGATAATGGCGACGCGCTCCCCCAACAAGCCTCAGAAGACGCGCAACGCGTCGCGCACGGCAGCGGCAGGGGAGCGCGCAGCGCGCTCCGCACAAGCGCTGCAACCCGAGGGCGCCCAACCGGCGGCCTCGCAACTTTCCGGCAACGCGCCAGTGGCACTGACCGCAGCCGTTGCCGAAGATCAGAATACCGAACTGGCTGTGATCGATGTCGCGCAACATGACGCGGACACGGCAGCCGTTTCAAGTGCAACGGTGTCTCTCGCCTCAAACACCGAAGCCGATGCATCTCGACTCACGGCGCGTGACGCGCCGCGGGCAGCAGATATCGCAGCAGTCCCCCACGATTCGACGCCGGGCCTTCAAGGTTCGAAGGGAACGAACGGCGCACCACCCCATGTAGCACCGGTCGTTGCGCAGCCTCCGCATCCGACTCCCAACGTTCATCCCAGCGATCCCATCCAGACGAGGAGACTCATGCATCGCGCCACCAAGATTGTCGCAACCATCGGACCCGCATCCAGCACGCAGGACATCTTGCTGCAGATGATTCAGGCGGGCGCCGACGTGGTGCGTCTCAACTTCTCGCACGGCACCGCCGACGATCATCGTCAACGCGCGGAGTTCGTACGTGAAGCGGCCCGGCAGGCAGGCCGCGAGGTCGGCATCATGGCTGACCTGCAAGGCCCGAAAATTCGTGTCGGCAAGTTCGAAAACGGCAAGACCACGCTGGTCGCCGGCAATACCTTCATCCTCGACGCCGAGTGCGAGCTCGGCAACGACGACCGCGTCGGCCTCGACTACAAGGACCTGCCGCGCGACCTGAAACCCGGCGACACGCTGCTGCTCAACGACGGCCTGATCGTGCTGAGCGTTGCGCGCGTGATCGGCAACGAGATTCATACCGTCGTGAAGATCGGCGGCGACCTGTCGAACAACAAGGGCATCAACCGCCAGGGCGGCGGCCTGACGGCGCCTGCGCTGACCGCGAAGGACATGGAAGATATCCGCACGGCGATGTCGCTCGGCGCGGACTACGTGGCCGTGTCGTTCCCGAAGAACGCGACGGACATGGAAATGGCGCGTCAGCTCGCGAATATCGCGGGCGCGCCGTATGGCATCAAGCCGAAGATGATCGCGAAGATCGAGCGCGCCGAGGCCATCCCGGCGCTGCAAGGCATTCTCGATGCGTCGGACGGCATCATGGTCGCGCGCGGCGACCTCGCGGTCGAAGTCGGCAACGCGGCGGTGCCCGCGCTGCAAAAGCGCATGATCAAGATGGCGCGCGACGCCAACAAGTTCGTCATCACGGCCACGCAGATGATGGAGTCGATGATCCACGCACCCGTGCCGACCCGCGCCGAAGTGTCGGACGTCGCGAACGCGGTGCTGGACGGCACGGACGCCGTGATGCTGTCGGCGGAATCGGCGGCGGGCAAGTATCCGGTGCAGACCATCGAAACCATGGCCGCCATCTGCGTCGAAGCCGAGAAGTCCGAGCATGTCGAACTGGACAAGGATTTCCTCGACCGCACGTTCACGCGCATCGACCAGTCGATCGCCATGGGCGCGCTGTTCACCGCTTACCACCTGGGGGCCAAGGCGATCGTCGCATTGACCGAATCGGGTTCGACGGCGCTGTGGATGTCGCGTCACTGGACGCATGTGCCGATTTTCGCGCTCACGCCCCGTACGGGCAGCGAGCGCGCCATGGCGATCTACCGCAACGTGACGTCGCTGCACCTCGACACCAGCAGCGACCGCGACATCGCGCTTGCGCAGGCGCTCGAAGTGGTGGTCGGCAAGGGTTACGCGGCGCGCGGCGACATGGTGGTGCTGACGGTCGGCGAGCCGATGGGCCAGGCGGGCGGCACGAACACACTGAAGATCGTGCGGGTCGGCGAGCCGGTCTGACAGCGTCATATCGGCCAGCCATAAACCGCCGTCAGAGCGAGTCAAGGCACGCAAACCCGGCAAGCCGGAAACGGCGCAGCTGAACGGCACGCGTGAAGCAGAGTGCCGTGTCCCCGAAAGAGGCGGCGTACCCCAGTTTGGGAGAGGGCGCTCGGGACACGGTCTGCTTCGCGATAAAATTGCACGAAATTGCATAAATAGATGCCGTCGGCACAGATTTCGTTTCAATCTATGGAGTAATCAATGCCTCTCGTATCAATGCGTCAACTGCTGGACCATGCCGCCGAACACGGTTATGGCCTTCCGGCATTCAACGTAAACAATCTGGAGCAGGTGCAGGCCATCATGGCGGCGGCGGATCAGGTCAATGCGCCCGTGATCATGCAGGCGTCGGCTGGCGCGCGTAAGTACTCGGGCGAGCCGTTCCTGCGCCATCTGATCGAAGCGGCTGTGGAGTCGTATCCGCACATTCCCGTCGTGATGCACCAGGACCACGGTCAGTCGCCGGCAGTCTGCATGGCCGCGATCCGCAGCGGTTTCACGAGCGTGATGATGGACGGTTCGCTCGAAGCCGACGGCAAGACGGTGGCGTCGTACGAGTACAACGTGGATGTGTCGCGCAAGGTCGTCGAAGCGGCCCATTCGATCGGCGTGACGGTCGAGGCGGAACTGGGCGTGCTCGGTTCGCTGGAAACGATGAAGGGCGACAAGGAAGACGGCCACGGCGCGGAAGGCACGATGACGCGCGAGCAACTGCTGACGGACGTCGAGCAGGCGGCGGACTTCGTGAAGCTCACGCAGTGCGACGCACTGGCGATTGCCATTGGCACGTCGCACGGCGCGTACAAGTTCTCGAAGAAGCCGACGGGCGATATCCTGTCCATTCAACGCATCAAGGAAATTCACCAGCGCATTCCGAACACGCATCTGGTGATGCACGGTTCGTCGTCGGTGCCGCAGGAACTGCTGGCGGAAATCCGCGAATTCGGCGGCGACATGAAGGAAACCTACGGCGTGCCCGTCGAGGAAATCCAGGAAGGCATCAAGTACGGCGTGCGCAAGGTCAATATCGACACCGATCTGCGTCTTGCCATCACGGGCGCGATCCGCCGCTACATGGCGGAAAACCCGTCGAAGTTCGATCCGCGCGACTACCTGAAGCCGGCTCGCGAAGCCGCGAAGAAGGTGTGCGTGGACCGTTATCTGGCGTTCGGCTGCGAAGGCCAGGCGTCGAAGATCAAGCCGGTCTCGCTGGAAAAGATCGCTGAGAAGTACAAGGCGGGCGAGCTCGCGCAAGTCGTTCGCTAAGCGGCGCGCGGGCGCCGTGCGGCGCCCGTTTGCTCGCTGTTTGCGGTTGTCTGCGCGTTGTTTGCGCATTGTTCGAGTAGTACGCAGCTGGCCATCTGGCCAGGTTGTCGTCAGATCGCCGTTCCCGCATGATCAGGGGAACGGCGTTTCCCTTTTGTTCCGGGCAGTGTTTGCCCCATTTTTGTGAATCACGACGATGTCTACCCTCTACGAATCCACGCTCCGCTCGCTGCCGCTGCTCGGCCGCGGCAAGGTCCGCGACAACTACGCGGTGGGCAACGACCAGCTGCTGATCGTCACGACGGACCGTCTGTCCGCGTTCGACGTCATCATGGGCGAGCCGATTCCGAGCAAGGGCCGCGTGCTGAACCAGATGGCGAATTTCTGGTTCGACAAGCTCGCGCACGTCGTGCCGAATCATTTGACGGGCGTCGCGCCCGAAACGGTCGTCGCGCCTGACGAGGTCGAGCAGGTGAAGGGCCGCGCGGTCGTGGTCAAGCGCCTCGAGCCGATTCTCGTCGAAGCGGTGGTGCGCGGTTATCTGGCGGGCAGCGGCTGGAAGGACTATCAGGCGACGGGCGCCGTGTGCGGCGTGCAGTTGCCGGAAGGCCTGCAGAACGCACAAAAGCTGCCCGAGCCGATCTTCACGCCGGCAGCGAAGGCCGAAATGGGCCACCACGACGAAAACATCACATACGAAGAGATGGAGCGCCGCATCGGCACCGAACTGTCGGCGACGATTCGCGACATCTCGATCCGCCTGTACAAGGAAGCAGCCGACTACGCGGCCACGCGCGGCATCATCATCGCCGACACGAAGTTCGAATTCGGTCTGGACGACAAGGGCCAGCTGTACCTGATGGACGAAGCGCTGACGGCGGATTCGTCGCGCTTCTGGCCGGCGGATCAATACCAGGTCGGCACGAACCCGCCATCGTTCGACAAGCAGTTCGTGCGCGACTGGCTCGAAACCCAGCCGTGGAAGAAAGAGCCGCCCGCGCCGAAGCTGCCGGACGAAGTCGTCACGAAAACGGCCGAGAAGTACCAGGAAGCGCTCGAGCGCTTGACGGGCCAGAAACTGGCCTGAGCGCCACGCATACGGAAAACAGGCAAGATGAGTGAAGTCCAGACAGCACATACGCACAACGCGCCGCTCGTCGGCGTGTTGATGGGTTCCAGTTCCGACTGGGACGTCATGAAGAACGCGGTCGCGATCCTGCAGGAATTCGGCGTGCCGTACGAAGCGAAGGTCGTGTCCGCGCACCGCATGCCGGACGAAATGTTCGCCTATGCTGAAAGCGCGCGCGACCGCGGCATCCGCGCGATCATCGCGGGCGCGGGCGGCGCGGCGCATTTGCCGGGCATGCTCGCGGCCAAGACGACGGTGCCCGTGCTGGGCGTGCCCGTTGCGAGCAAGTATCTGAAGGGCGTCGATTCGCTGCATTCAATCGTGCAGATGCCCAAGGGCGTGCCCGTCGCGACGTTCGCGATCGGCGAAGCAGGCGCTGCGAATGCCGCGCTGTTCGCGGTGTCGCTGCTGTCCGGCACGTCGCCGGAATATGCGGAGAAGCTCGCCGCGTTCCGCGTGCGCCAGAACCAGGCGGCGCATGCAATGACGCTGCCGCCGCTGTAACGCTTCGCAGTGAGACGTCGCCGTGCGACGTCGTAGCTCAGTGTCGTAGCTGAATGTCGTAGCTCAATGTCGCAGTTCAATGTTTCACCCGGCCGACCCCACATCGGCCGCGACCGACCATCAAGATGAATCCAGACAACACTCCGGTATCACCGATTCTGCCCGGCGCATGGCTTGGCATGGTCGGTGGCGGCCAGCTCGGCCGCATGTTCTGCTTCGCCGCGCAGGCAATGGGCTATCGCGTCGCCGTGCTCGATCCGGACGAAACCAGTCCGGCGGGCGCCGTCGCGGATCGCCATCTGCGCGCCGCCTACGACGATGAAGCGGCCCTCACCGAACTCGCGCGGCTGTGTGCGGCGGTGTCGACCGAGTTCGAGAACGTGCCCGCCGCAAGTCTCGATTTCCTTGCGCGCACCACGTTCGTCAGCCCAGCAGGGCGTTGCGTCGCCGTCGCGCAGGATCGCATTGCGGAGAAACGCTTCATCGCGTCGTCGGGCGTGCCCGTGGCGCCGCATGTCGTGATCGAATCGTCGGACGCGCTCACCGCGCTGGATGACGCCGTGCTCGAAGCCGTGCTGCCCGGCATTCTCAAGACAGCGCGCATGGGCTACGACGGCAAGGGGCAGGTGCGGGTCGGCAATGCGGCCGAAGTGCGCGCGGCGCATGCGTCGCTGGGCGGCGTGCCTTGCGTGCTCGAAAAGCGTTTGCCCTTGAAGTTCGAAGTGTCGGCGTTGATCGCGCGCGGCGCGACGGGTTGCTCGGCCGTGTATCCGCTCGCGCAGAACACGCATCGCAACGGCGTGCTGTCTCATACCATCGTGCCCGCGCCCGACGCGAATGCGACGCTTGTCGAGCAGGCACAGCAGGCCGCGCTGCAGATCGCGGACAAGCTCGGCTATGTCGGCGTGCTGTGCGTCGAGTTCTTCATTCTCGAAGACGGCACGCTCGTCGCGAACGAAATGGCGCCGCGTCCGCACAACTCCGGCCACTACACGGTCGACGCCTGCGCGACGAGCCAGTTCGAACAGCAGGTGCGGGCCATGACAGGCATGCCGCTCGGCGATACGCGCCAGCATTCGCCCGCCGTGATGCTGAACATCCTCGGCGACGTGTGGTTCCCCGTCAACGCGAAGGGCGAGCGGCCCACTGCCGCTGTCACGCCGCCGTGGCACGAAGTCGCGGCGATGCCGGAAGCGCGTCTGCATCTATACGGCAAGGAAGACGCGCGTCCCGGCCGCAAGATGGGCCACGTGAACTTCACCGCCGCGACGCTCGAGCACGCGCGCGCGGCCGCCCGCGATTGCGCGCGCCTGCTGCATATCCCGACGAGCTGAGCACGAGCCTTTATGCCGGATCAAACGAAACCTGCCGACGTGACGTCGAGCGTCGGCGCCGACGAGATCGCGCGTGCCGCGGCGCTGCTCGATGCCGGGCAACTCGTCGCGTTTCCCACGGAGACTGTCTACGGGCTGGGCGGCGATGCCGAAAGTCCTGACGCGGTTGCGCGCATTTACGCGGCGAAGGGCAGGCCGGCGAATCATCCCGTGATCGTGCATCTGGCGCCGGGCGGCGATCCGAATTATTGGGTCGAGCAATTGCCGTCCGATGCGCAGCGCCTGATCGACGCCTTCTGGCCGGGTCCGCTGACGCTGATTCTCAAACGCGCCGCGCATATTCCGGCGGCGGTGAGCGGCGGGCAGGATTCGGTCGGCTTGCGCTGTCCGTCGCATCCTGTTGCGCAGGCACTGCTTGCGGCGTTCAGCGCGTTGCGTAATGGACATGGCGGCGTCGCGGCGCCGTCCGCGAACCGCTTCGGTCACGTCAGCCCGACCACGGCGCAGCATGTGCGTGAGGAATTCGGCGATGCGATTCATGTGCTCGACGGCGGATCGTCGGATGTCGGCATCGAATCGACGATCGTCGATCTGTCGCGCGGCTTTCCTGCGTTGCTGCGGCCGGGGCACGTCACGCCGCAAGACATCGCCGACGTGCTCGGTGAAATGCCGCGTTTGCCCGACGGCTCGGACGCGAGCGCGCCGCGTGCTTCCGGCACGTTGAAGGCGCACTATGCGCCGCGCACGCCGCTCGCGCTGCTGCCGTTCGACGTGCTCGAGCCGCTGCTGGCCGCGCGCGCGCCCGGCGAACGCGTTGCGCTGGTTGCGCGTGTGTCGCGTGCAGGGCGCTGGGCGGACGCGGAGGGCGTGCATTTCGTCGCCGCGCCGGAAGATCCGCATCTGTATGCGCGCGATCTGTACGGCCTGCTGCGCGCGCTGGATCGCGCGAATGTGTCGCGGATACTGATCGAGAAATTGCCGGATACGATCGAGTGGATCGCCGTCAACGACCGGCTGGGACGCGCGGCCGCGGCATTCGAGGCGCACGACGCCTGAGAGCCGCGCGCGCGGCACGCATCTCGCGTGAGCGCAAACGCAGTCGCAAACGCAGTCGCCAAAGCAGACGCACCCAAGCAAAAAGCCCGGCTCTTGAGAGCCGGGCTTTTTTTACATCGAACGCAGCCGGAAACAGCGGGGCAACCCCGCCGGATGCCGCTTACTTGCCGAGACCCGTCGCCGCGATCTTGCCTTCGACGTATGTCGCAAACGCGGCATGCGCGTGGGTCGTCGGGTGGATCGTGTCGGCGAACACATACGACTGGTCCGCGCCCGCGACCGTCAGCGTATTCGGCGAGCAGAACAGCGACGACGCGAATTGCTGGCCATACTGCGCAGCCGTCATGCCGCCGACCAGCACGGAAGGGTTCGCGGTCGCATAAGCCGTTGCGTTCGCGGCCATCTGCGTGATGTTGCAGGCCGTGCCCGTGGTGTTGCTGAAGCCTTGCGCCGACGGATTGGCGAGCAGCGGCGTGAGCCAGCCGCTGGTCGACACGAAGACCACCTTGGTCGACAGGCCGGCCACTGCCAGCGCCTGCTGCAGCACGCCGTTATAGGTAGCGACGATGCCCGAGATCAGCGTGGGCACCTGCGCCGACCCCAACTGCGTGGCAAGCTGCGCGGCCAGCGGCGTCTTGCCGATATCGGGCACGTCCATCACGACCACATGCGTTGCGCCCTTCGCGAGGATCGTACCGATCTGCGCCACGAGCGTCTGCGCCATCGGGCCGACCGTGCTCACCGCGACCGACTGCACGATTTGCGAAGCCTGAGTCGGATTGGCCGCAACCTGCGTCGAGATCGACGTCAGCATCGCGGACAGGTTCTGCAGGATATCGTTGGCGCCGCCGTTGATCAGCACGAGCTGATTCGAATTGAAGCTGCCGTGGTCGCTCAGGTATTGCTGAACCTGCCGCGTCACCGGCCAGGTGGTCGCGGCCTGGCTATTCGGCGCGTAGCCGTTGCCGTCGACGCGCGACACATCCGAGCCGCCTTGCGCATAGCCGAAGCCGCCATTTGCCGCGAGCGGCTTGCCGAAGCCGCCCACAAAGGCCGGCGTCAGCGTGTCGCCGTAGTACTCGGCGACCTTCTGCGTCCACACCTCGCCGGGGTTCGTCGTGAAGCGTCCACCGCCGAAGCTCGAGGTGATCACGGGCGAATACGTGCCGACATCCGACAAGCTGTCCCCGAACGACACCACCTGCAGTTTGACCCCGCCCGCAGGCGTGGCGCTCGCGTTGTTGTTATTGTTGTTGTCACTGCCGCCGCCGCATGCGACGAGCGTGGCAAATGCCGCGCACGCGACGGCGATGCGTGCGTAGCGCAGGATGCCCGTGTTGTTTGATGCTTGCTTCATAAGGTCCTTATCTCCTCGTATGTATCTGGCCTGAGCCTTGTGTCTCGTGAGCCATCTGATGCAGGCGTCGTCTGGACGCGGCGACGAACCTGCAAAGCCTTCCCTGTTATCGCGGCGTCTGGACGGCCGCGTTGTTGTTCTGCGATGCGCGTCCGGCAGCATCCGGCGCAAGCTCGCCGCAGCGCAGGCTCGCGTGATACTGCGCGGCCCACGCGGGCGGCGCGAACAGCGCGCTCAGCCGGTTGCGCAAGCCGCGCACCCGCACGACGTCCTGCGCCATCGAAGCCCATTCATGAAACGTCGCTTTCAGCGGGTTATACGTGTGAAGCGGCTCGACGATGCCGTACACGGGCGCCTCGTTCGGATCTTCATCGACATAGCTGCCGAACAGCCGGTCCCATATCACCAGCACGCCCGCATAGTTGCGATCGATATACCGGTCGTTGCGCGCGTGATGCACGCGATGGATCGACGGTGTATTCAGCACGTATTCGAACCAGCCGAGCTTGCCGACGGACTGCGTATGCACGAAGAACTGAAAGCCCAGGTTGATCAGCACGATGCCGACGATCTGCTTCGGCGGAAAGCCGAGAATCGCGAGCGGAATCCAGAAGACCCACATGCCCGCGACGGGATACATGAGGCTTTGACGAAACGCCGTCGAGAAATTCATCCGCTCGGACGAGTGATGCACGACATGCGCGGCCCACAACCAGCGCACGCGATGGCTGCAGCGGTGAAATACGTAGTAGAGCAGATCCTGCGCGACGAACAGCACCGCGAACGACACCCAACCCGCATGCCAGTCGAGCAGCCGGTAGTGCTCGTAGCAATACGCATAGACGGGGATGACGAACAGCCACGCGAGCTTGTCGGCGCCCTGGTGCATCAGCGCGAGCGCGGTATTGCACAACGTGTCGCGCCAGCCGTACATGCGCGCTTCGGGCTGCATGCGCTGCGCGCGCCACGCCTCCCAGCCGATGCACGCGAGAAAGATCGGCGCCATGGCGAGCAGAAGCAATTCGGCATCGAATTGCATTGACGTCTCCCTCCGAGGGTCCCTGCGGCCTCCTCGGGGAGGCCGGCATTGTCTTTATTGTTTGAATGCGGCGCTGTTCATCATGCGGCGCCTGTCGCGCGCGCCGTCATGCCTGTTTGTCTGCGCCTTTTTCATACTGCCCGACAGCGTACAACGCCTCGCGGCGCGTCGCGCACCGCTTCAATAGAAGGAATCCTCAGTGCGCGCCGCGCTTCTGAGGGTTTTTCCTGATCTTGCGGCGCGGCTCGTCCGCGGCTTCTGTCGTGGCCGGCGCGACGGTGCTGGCGAGTATCGCGGACGGGCCCTGATACACCCATTCGAGCAGTTCGTCATGCGCGGCGCGCGCCGCTTCCGCGTGTGGGTCGTTGATCAGGCTGACGACGACATAGCTCTGCCCATCGGACGATGCGACATAACCTGCGATCGCCCGCACGTCGCGCAGCGTGCCTGTCTTGATGTGCGCGTTGCCATTGACGGGCTTCGACGTTAGGCGGTTGCGCATCGTGCCGTCCACGCCGACGATAGGCAGCGAATCGACGAACACCTGCGCGACGGGGCTGGCGTTCGCGCTTTGCAGCAGATCGGCGAGCGCGAGCGCGGTGATGTGCTCGTCGCGCGACAGGCCCGAGCCGTTGTCGAGGCTCAGATATTCCATCGGCATCGCGCTGCGATGCAGGAACGATTCGATGGCTTCCGCCGACTTCGCGGGCGTCGCGGGCGGGCGGTTGATGACGGCGCCGATCGTCAGAAAAAGATTGCGCGCCATCGTGTTGTTGCTGAACTTGTTGATGTCGCGAACGATGTCGGACAGCATCGGCCCCTGATGCGTCGCGACGAGTTTTGCGTCGATGGGGACGGGGCCTTCGCGCGTCGTTCCGTTGAACGTGCCGCCTGTCTGCTGCCACAGCGCGAGGAAGCCGCCCGCGAAGAACGTGGTGTGATCGAGCACGGCCACGTTGACGGTGCGCTCGCCGCAGCGCAGCGGATAGTCGCCGATGAACGACGCATTGACCACGCCGTTCGCCGCCGGCGTGACGGCGGGCGTCACCAGCTCGCCGCGGCACGGGCCGCGCGTCGCGCGCAATTCGTTGTCGATCTGCAATTGCGCGAGCGCGGGCAGCACGTCGATCTGCACCTTGCCGTCCTCGGACGGCGACATCGTAAACGACAGCGACTTGAACGCGTACAGCAGCGGATCGGGGCCGACGTTATAGGGCGAATTGACGTCGCTGTCGAAGGCGGGCAAATCGCGCGTGGAGGGATCGAAGAAGCGTTTGTCGAGCACCAGCGCGCCGTCGATGCCCGTGATGCCCGCCTTGTGAATCTTCTGGACGAGGTCGATCAGCTCTTCGGGCACGAGCTTCGGGTCGCCTGTGCCCTGGATGTACAGATTGCCGTGCAGCACGCCGTTTCCGTCGATGTTGCCTTGCGCGTACGCCGTCGTCTTCCAGCGGTAGTCGGGGCCGAGCAGCGACAGACCGGAGTAGGTGGTGACGAGTTTCATCGTCGAGGCGGGCATCATCGGCTTGCCGGCGTTCAGCGCGAGCACGGGCGTGCGGTCGCCGACCTTCTCGACGACCACGCTGATCGATGACAGCGGCACATGGGCGCGCTGCAGGCCCGCCATCACGGCAGGCGGCAATACGGTGGTGACGTTGACGGCGGGTTGCTGCGCTTTCTTGCGCGCCTCGGCGGGCGCGGCGACGGCGAGCGCGGCGCAGGCGAACAGGACGGCGGCGGCGCGTGTTGTCGTGTGGAGTGCAGCCGCCGGCTCAGCGTGAGCCGAATTCAGCGATTTGAAACGACGCCCGAGCGAGCAGGCATACGACGAGGCTAGTGAAAGGAAAGCGAGCGGCATGAAGGGACGGAATCGGCGGTGAAATCGCGGCGCGGAAAGGTATATGCAAGCACGGTGCGCGGTGAAGTCGCGGTGCGCGAAAGCGCTCATTGTAGAGAGTTGCTATGGGGTCGAGAAAAAATGATTTGAGGTGGGGTGCGGGGTGTCTTGTGGGGGTTGGTCCGGTTTTCCAGGTTTTTGCGCTGGCATCCGCGATGCGTTATCTCGCTTCACGCGTCGCCCCTGTGCGGGGCGGCACCTACTTTTCTTTGCC
>NZ_JAGUUD010000054.1:0-55773 GCF_020177535.1 Paraburkholderia sp. XV
CGCCCCGCACAGGGGCGACGCTTGAAGCGAGCTAACGTAGAGCGGATGCCAGCGCAAACCTTAAAACACCGAACAGCAACGCTTGAAGCAGGCGCAACGAATCGCGGATGCCCACGCAAAGCCCAAAAAACCACCCCTCCGCTACCAGCAAAAAAAACCACTACAACAAACCAGGATAACAAGCCCCCTCAGTAACAACAACATCAAGCGGAACATCATGCGCTTCCCGCTGCATCGTGCCGATCCGGCACACCTCATACGCGACACCGACAGTCACCGGCACCTTCCCCGGCGCGCGAAAACCGGCGAGCGTCCGATCGTAATACCCTCCGCCATACCCGAGCCGATAACCATCGACATCAAACCCGACACACGGCACAAACAGCAAATCAGGCGTAATCACTTCGCCGGAAGTCGGTTCATGAATCCGATGCGCCCCGACCTGCATCGCCATATCAGGCGTCCAGACATGAAATTCCAGCGGCCGGTCACGGCCAGTAATAACGGGAAGGCTCGCGCGCCGCGCACCATCGCCAGCGAGCCACGCGGCAATCACAGACCGGATGTCGAACTCGCCTGACAAAGGCCAGTACAACCCTACACTCGCAGGCGAATAAACCGTTAACACATCCAGCACCCGACGCCTCAGGGCATCATTGCCCGCCGCATCGAGAGCCGCATGCAGACGCGCTTCCAGCAGCGCGGCGCGCAGTTCCTTTTTCGATTTCGCGTTGGGGTTGCATGCTATGCTTGAGTTCAATTCGCGCTCCAGAAACGCTCTAGAAATAACGATGTCCAAACGCCTCTTCCGAGTATATCGCGCGGCCAGCCTGGCCCTCGCCGCGGCGGCGCTCGTCGCGTGCAGCACGGCCTCCGCCGTCAAGCCGATCCCGCTTTCCCAACTCACCAACGACGACCAGACTTTCGTGCAATTGCGCGAGGCAGCGCGCAATAACGACGCAGGCCGCGCCGCCCAGCTCGCGGCGATGATTCCGGATTACCCGGCGCCGTCGTATCTGGAATATTTCCAGTTGAAGCCACAGTTGTTCGACAGCTCGGGCCATCCGCGCATCGACGCGCCCGACGCGCCCGTGCTGTCGTTCCTGCAACGCTACGACGGCCAGGCTATCGCCGACCGCATGCGCAACGACTACCTCGTCGTGCTCGGCGCGCGTCACGACTGGCGCAACTTCGACCAGCAATACGCACGCTTCGTGCTGAACGACGACACACAGGTGAAGTGCTACGCGCTCGAATCGCGCGCGGCGAAAGGTGAGAACGTGGTCGATGCGGCGCGCGCGCTGCTCGTCGATCCGCGCAACTATGGCGACGGCTGTGTCGATCTGATCACGTCGCTGGCCATCAACCAGCAGTTCACCACCGACGACGTCTGGCAGCAGATCCGTCTCGCATACGAACAGAACCAGACCAGCACGGGCGCCAAGCTCGTCGACGCGCTCGGCAATAACCGTCCCGATCCGACGCTGTTCGACCAGGCCGCGACTACGCCGCCGCTGCTGCTCGCGCGCGGCGTCGGCGGCGATCCGCAATCGCATCAGCTCGCGCTCCTCGCGATCACGCGCATGGCCCGCAATGATCCCGCCATGGCCGCCGCTACCTTCGGTTCCGTCGCACCGTCGCTGACTTCGCCTGAACGCGCCATCGGCTGGGGCACGATCGCCTACCAGGCAGCCGCCAAGCAGATGCCGGGCGCCATCGACTGGTACCGGCTGTCGGCGAACGCGCCGTTGTCGAATCCCGCATACGAATGGCGCACGCGCCTCGCGCTGCTCAATGGCGACTGGACGATGGTGCGCTGGTCGATCGAACAGATGCCGCCGGCGCTGCGCAGCCAGCCCACGTGGACATACTGGCACGCGCGGGCCCTGAAACAGGCAGGCGATGTCGTTACGGCCAACCAGGAATTCGAGTCGATCGCGCCGCAGTTCAATTTCTACGGCCAGCTTGCCGCTGAAGAACTCGGCCAGAAAATCGTCGTGCCGCCGAAAACCACCGTCACGGACGCCGAAGTCGAACAGGCCGGCAACACGCCGGGCTTCGCGCTTGCGCAGAAGTTCTATCAATTGAATCTGCGTCTGGAAGGCAACCGCGAATGGAACTGGCCGCTGCGCAGCATGACAGACCGTCAGCTGATCGCGACAGCCGAATACGCGCGCCGTATCGAACTGTATGACCGCGCGGTGAACACGGCCGACCGCACGAAGACCGAGCATGACTTTTCGTTGCGCTACCTGTCGCCGTTCCGCGATATCGTCGAGCGCGACGCGCAGTCGAATGGTCTCGACGTCGAATGGGCCTATGGTCTGATCCGTCAGGAGTCGCGCTTCATCATGAACGCGCGCTCGGAAGTCGGCGCGAGCGGCCTGATGCAGCTGATGCCCGGCACCGCGCAACTGGTCGCGAAGAAGATCGGTCTCGGCCCGATTTCGCGGGCGCAGATGAACGACATCAACACCAATATCCTGCTCGGCACGAACTACCTGTCGATGATCTACAATGAGTTCGACGGGTCCGCCGTGCTCGCCACGGCAGGTTACAACGCAGGTCCGGGCCGTCCGCGCAACTGGCGCTCAACGTTGCCGCGCGGTGTCGAAGGCGCGATTTTCGCGGAAGCCATTCCGTTCCAGGAAACGCGTGACTACGTGAAGAACGTGCTGTCCAACACGGTCTACTATGCAGCGTTGTTCGAAGGCCGTCCGCAATCGCTGAAGGCGCGTCTGGGTTATATCCAGCCGTTGCAGTAACGATGCGCCATGCCGCCGCCGCGTGATCCGTCACGCAGGCGGCGGAGCACGACCTCAGCCGTTGCTGCGGCTTCCATCAGGGAGTCGAAAAATGCGACATCAAACCATCGCAATCGTCGGCGGTTCTGGATTTATCGGCAGTCATCTCGTCAACGCGCTCGTCGAACTCGGCAAAACGGTGCGCATTGCGACCCGCCGCCGCTATCACGCGCGACATCTCACACTGCTTCCCATCGACGTGATCGAAACCGATGTGTTCGATCCCATCCAGCTTGCGCGCTTCGTCGAGGGCGCGGATGCCGTCGTCAATCTTGTCGGCGTGTTGCATGGCCATCGCGGCGATCCATACGGGCCCGAGTTCGCGAAAGCGCATGTCGAGCTGCCGACAAAGATCGTCTCCGCCTGCGAAGGCAAGGGCGTGCACAGGTTGATCCATATGAGCGCGATCGGCGCCGACCCGCGCGGGCCGAGCATGTATCTGCGCTCGAAGGGCGACGGCGAGCGCGCGGTGCACGCTTCGTCGATGCTCGCATCGACCATCTTTCGCCCGTCCGTCGTGTTCGGCCCCGAAGACGCGTTCCTCAACAAGTTCGCGTTCCTGCAGCGCATGTTTCCCGTCATTCCGCTGGCGAAACCCAACGCCCGCTTTCAGCCGATCTTTGTCGGCGATGTCGCGAAGGCAATCGTCAACGTGCTGGATCTCGATGCGTCGACGGGCCGTACCTACGAGCTTGGCGGGCCGTCGGTGTACACGCTCGAAGCGCTCGTCGAGTATTGCGGCGACGTGATCGGCAAGCATGCGCGCATCATCCGCTTGCCCGATTCGCTGGCGCGATTGCAGGCGCTGTCGTTCGAGCTGGCGCCCGGCGAACCCGTGATTTCGCGCGACAATCTCGATTCGATGAAAATCGACGCCGTGCTGAGCGCGCCGCTCGCGCCCGAGCTCGATATCGAGCCGGCCAGCATCGAAACGATCGCGCCCGTGTATCTGACGGGTTCGTCGTTCCGTTCGCGCTTCAACGCGTTCCGCGCGAGCGCGGGCCGCTAAAACTTTTGTCGTTCACTCCACTTTATGGCGAAGCATGAAACTCGTTATCGGTGACAAGAACTATTCGTCGTGGTCGATGCGGCCGTGGCTCGTGCTCAAACACTTCGGCATTGCATTCGAAGAGGCGATCATCTGGCTAAACGAGGCGCAGACCCGAGCGTCGATCCTCGAGCATTCGCCTTCGGGCAAAGTGCCGTGCCTGATTGCCGACGACGGCGTCACCGTGTGGGATTCGCTCGCCATCTGCGAGACGCTCGCCGAACGCTATCCGCAACACGCAATGTGGCCGCGCGACGCAATCGCGCGCGGCCGTGCGCGCAGCGTCAGCGCCGAGATGCATTCCGGTTTCGGCGCGCTGCGCAACAACATGTGGATGAACATTCGCGCGTCGTTTCCGGGCAAGGGCGCGACGCCCGAAGCACTGGCCGATATCGCGCGCATCGACGCGATCTGGAGCGAATGCCTGGCAACCTATGGCGGCCCGTTCCTGTTCGGCGAATTCACGATTGCCGATGCAATGTATGCGCCCGTCGTGATGCGCTTCAATACGTGGCAACCCAAGCTGTCGGAAGCGGCGCTCGCCTATTCACGCCGCGTGACGTCGCTGCCCGCGGTCAAGGCGTGGATCGACGACGCGCTGCAAGAGACACATCGCATCCCCTATCAAGACACCTGCGCATGAATATCTACGCAGTAGGCGGCGCGATCCGCGACGAGCTGCTCGGCATGCCCGTGCAGGACCGCGATTACGTCGTGGTCGGCGCGACGCCCGAGCAGATGGTCGCAAAGGGCTTTCGTCCCGTCGGCAAGGACTTTCCGGTTTTTCTGCATCCCGACACGCATGAGGAATACGCGCTTGCGCGAACCGAGCGCAAAACGTCGGCGGGCTATCACGGCTTCCAGTTTTTCTATGCGCCCGATGTGACGCTAGAAGAAGACCTCGCGCGGCGCGACCTCACGGTCAATGCGATGGCGCGCGAAGTCACGCCCGACGGCGAGTTGATCGGCCCCGTGATCGATCCGTTCGACGGCCAGGACGATTTGAAGCACCGCGTGTTCCGGCATGTCAGCGATGCGTTTCTCGAAGACCCGGTGCGCATTCTGCGCGTCGCGCGTTTCTCGGCGCGCTTCACGGATTTCGCTGTCGCGCCCGATACGCTGGCGCTAATGCGCAAGATGGTCGAGGCGGGCGAAGTGGATGCGCTCGTGCCCGAGCGCGTGTGGCAGGAACTGTCGCGCGGACTGATGGAAAAGAAGCCGTCGCGGATGTTCGACGTGCTGCGCGAATGCGGCGCGCTCGCGCGCATTCTGCCGGAAATCGACGCGCTCTACGGCGTGCCGCAGCGCGCCGACTATCATCCCGAAGTCGATACGGGCGTGCATGTGATGATGGTCGTCGATCACGCCGCCGCGCAGAACTATGCGCTCGCCGTGCGCTTCGCGGCGCTCACGCACGACCTCGGCAAGGCGACCACGCCAGAAGACGTGTTGCCGCGTCACATCGGCCACGAAGGGCGCAGTGTCGATCTGCTGAAGCCTTTATCCGAGCGCCTGCGGGTGCCGAACGAATGCCGCGATCTTGCGCTGCTGGTGGCGCGCGAGCACGGCAATATTCATCGCGTGATGGAGACGAAGGCGGCGGGCATCGTGCGGCTTTTCGAGCGCAGCGACGCGCTGCGCAAACCCGCGCGTTTCGCCGAAGCGCTTCAGGCCTGTGAGGCCGATGCGCGCGGCCGGCTCGGCTTCGAAGCCAGGGCCTATCCGCAGGCGGAGCGTCTGCGCCAGGCTCTGGTCGCCGCGCGTGCCGTCGATGCGGGCGCAGTCGCGAAAGCCTACGAAAGCGAGCCGGCGAAGATCAAGGATGCCGTGCATCGCGAGCGCGTGCGGGCGGTTGCGCAGGCGTTGAGCGAAACGGCGTCGGAGGAAGAGGCGGAGTAGCTCAGAGCAACCGCGCAAGCAGCGACAGCAGCATCGACAGCACCAGCGTCGACATGAACGGGAATGGATATTCCTTCCCGAACAGCCGCAGCGTGACATCGCCCGGCATCCTGCCGATGCCCAGCTTGCGCAGCCACGGCCAGCACGCCGACAGCACGGCGACGGCGATGAAGGTAGTCAGCAGCCAGCGGATCATCGTATGGGCCTCGGTTCGACGCTCAGAGCGTATGCGAGCGGTCGCCGCGCGCGAACGCGTCGAGCGTGCCGTCGATGCCGCGTGAAAACGCGATCACCTTGAACAACTCGCCCATCTCGGCTTCCGACAGCAGCTTCTGCACCGCGTTGGCGGCGGGCAGGAAGTTGGGGATGTCGGAGGGATCGATCGTGCTCAATGCTTCCGTGATACCCGCGTTCATCAGAAAACGCGCGTGCGACGTAAAGCCGAGCAGGTCCGCGCCCGCATCGACGCCCGCCTCGGCGATACCGGTGAATTCCACGTGCGCGGTAATGTCCTGCAAGCCGGGGTAGAGAAACGGATCGCCGTGCGCGCGGTGCCGGTAGTGGCACATCAGCGTGCCCTGCGCGCGCTGCGCATGATAGAACTCGTGACGCGGAAAGCCGTAGTCGATCAGCAGCACGGCGCCGCGCGTGAGCATCGTGCAGACGGTGCGCGTGAAGGCGAGGGCGGCGTCGTGGGTTTCCGTCACATAATCGTGGTCGCCTTCGATCTCCAGATCGCGCAGGAAGGCGGCATCGTGCGTCGATTGAACGGGGCGGTCTTCGAATTGCAGCGCGCCGTCTTTCATCGCCACGCCGCGCTCGTGCCACGCTTCGTCGATGCGCGCGAACAGGCGCACGGGCATCGCGTCGAGCACTTCGTTGCCGACTACGACGCCTTCGAATTTCTCGGGCAACGCGTCCAGCCAGCGCACGCGAGCGGCCATGCCGGGCGCTTGCGCTTCGATCGTTTCGCGCTGGCGCTCGCGCAATTCGCCAGACAGATCGACGATCGAATACGTGTCGAACTGCGTGCCCAGTTCATCCAAAGCATTCAGCAGGCCGGCAGCCAGTTTGCCCGTGCCCGCGCCGAACTCCATCACGTGACGCGTGCCGCTCACGTCCAGCGCCTGCGCGATGGGCCGGGCGAGCGTCTGCGCGAACAGCGGCGACAGTTCCGGCGCCGTCACGAAGTCGCTGCCATCCTCGGCGCGCCGGCCGAACTTGACCGCGCCGCCGCTGTAATAGCCCAGTCCCGGCGCGTAGAGCGCGCGCTCCATGTAGCGATCGAACGGCATCCAGCCGCCGTTTGCGTCGATCTCCGCGCGAATCTGCGAAACCAGCGCTTCCGACTGCGCGAGCGCGGTCGGGCCGGGAGCAGGTAAACTATCGGGTTGGTGAGCTTTCGGATTCATCCCCGCATTGTAAATGACCGCCTCGAACGATACTTTCGCCGCCAGCGGCCGTCCCGACCGGCCCGTCCGCACCGTGCTGGTCACGGGCGCCGGCCACCGGATCGGCCGTGGGCTGGCTCTGGGCTTTGCCGCGGCGGGCTGGGACGTGGCCGTGCATTACGGCTCGTCGAAGGCGAAAGCCGACGAAGTCGTCGCGGAAATCGCCGCGCTCGGGCGGCGCGCCGTCGCGTTGAAGGCGGATCTGTCCGTCGAGGCGGAGGTGGAGCGGCTCGTGCCCGATTGCACGGCGGCGCTCGGGCGGCCGTCGTGCATCGTGAACAATGCGTCGATGTTCGACGAGGACACCGCGCTCGACGTCGGCTACGCGAAGCTGCTGCACCTGACGTCGATCAACGTCGGCGCGCCGCTCGTGCTCGCGCGGATGTTGCATGAGGTCACGCCCGAGGCAGCGCGTCATGACGAATCGCTGCGCGCGGCCGTCATCAACGTGCTCGACCAGAAGTTGTACAACATGAATCCGGATTACCTGTCGTACACGCTGTCGAAGGCCGCGCTCGGCACGGCGACCGTCGCGCTTGCCCAGGCGCTGGCGCCGAAGGTGCGCGTCGTCGGTCTTGCGCCGGGCCTGACGCTGCAATCCGGCGATCAGACCCCGGAAAGCTTCGCGGCCGCGCACAAGGTGACCCCGCTCGGCCATGCGTCGCGCGTGGAAGATCTCGTCGCGGCGGCGTTGTATCTCGCGGATGCGCGCGGCGTCACGGGCACGACGCTGGTGGTCGACGGCGGCCAGCACCTGGTGCCGCTGCCGCGCGACGTGATGTTTTTGACGGGCGCCGACCGATAGCCCGACAGTTATCGGCCGTTAGACGTTGCGCCCTCCGGCGCGCCGCACAGCGCGCCCAATTGCAACTGCGTGCGCGTTCGCACGCACCCTTTTTTGTACTGGAACGAACATGTCTGCCGCTTTGCTTCATCCCCGGCTCGCTGATTGCCGCCGGCTCTTTCTGCGCGATTACGAGGTGCACATCAACATCGGCGTGCATGACTTCGAAAAGCGCGGCGAGCAGCGCGTGGTGATCAACGTCGAACTGTTCGTGCCGCTCGCGCTGTCCACGCCCGTCGAAGACAAGCTGCGCGAAGTCGTCGATTACGACTTCATGCGCTCGACGATCGCGCAGCGCGTGAGCCAGGGGCACATCCATCTGCAGGAAACGCTCTGCGACGACCTGGCGAAAGCGCTGCTCGCGCATCCGCAAGTGCGCGCCGTGCGTCTGTCGACGGAAAAGCCCGATGTTTATCCCGACTGCGATGCCGTGGGCGTCGAAGTCTTCCATATCAAAGAGGTCTGAGCGATGAACGCTCCCGAAACGCTGACGGGCGTCGACGCGGCCGCGCCGATTGCCGAAGCTGCCGTCGAAGCCGCCGAGCCCAAGCGCGCGCTGACGCGCCGCGAGCAGAAAGAGGCGTACGAGAACAACAAGCTGTTCAAGCGCCTCGCGCGCCAGGTCGGCCAGGCGATCGGCGACTTCAACATGATCGAGGACGGCGACAAGGTGATGGTGTGCCTGTCGGGCGGCAAGGACAGCTACGCGATGCTGGAGATCCTGATGCGGCTGCGCGAGCGCGCGCCCATCAACTTCGACATCGTCGCTGTGAATCTCGACCAGAAGCAGCCGGGTTTTCCGGAGCACGTGCTGCCCGAGTACCTGAGCAAGCTCGACATTCCGTTTCATATCGAGAATCAGGACACGTACAGCATCGTCAAGCGGCTGGTGCCGGAGGGCAAGACGACGTGTTCGCTGTGCTCGCGCCTGCGGCGCGGCATCCTCTACCGCGTGGCGGGCGAACTCGGCGCGACCAAGATCGCGCTCGGCCATCATCGCGACGACATCCTGCAGACGCTGCTGCTGAACATGTTCTACGGCGGCAAGCTGAAGGGCATGCCGCCCAAGCTGCAATCCGACGATGGCAAGAACGTCGTGATCCGGCCGCTGGCGTACGTGAAGGAAACCGATCTCGAGAAATACGCGGAACTTCGTCAGTTCCCGATCATTCCGTGCAACCTGTGCGGCAGCCAGCCCAATCTGAAACGTGCGGAAATGAAGGCGCTGATCCGCGAATGGGACAAGCGTTTTCCTGGCCGCGTCGACAACATGTTTAACGCTTTAACGAACGTCGTGCCGTCGCATCTGATGGATCACAAGCTGTTTCCGTTTGCGTCGTTGCGCGCCACGGGCGAAGCCGACGCACAAGGCGATATCGCGTTCGACGAAGAGCCGTGTTCGACCGATTCCGCATCGGAAGGGACGCAGCCGGCATCGCAAACGATTTCCTTCGTGCAATTCGACGATGTTTGACGCTTTATCCATCCCGCAAAGCCTTTTAAAACAGGCATTTGCGGGGTGATTCCGGTTTGGAGGGCCACGTTGCAGTCACACTCAGCGTGCTAGAATCGCCCACTCCAAACTCGTCAAATACGCCCACGTCATGAACATCGTGATTCTGGCGGCAGGCACCGGCAAGCGCATGCGCTCGGCATTGCCAAAGGTGCTTCATCCCCTGGCCGGCCGGCCGCTTCTTGCTCACGTCATCGACACCGCCCGCACACTGAATCCGACGCGTCTCGTCGTCGTGATCGGTCACGGCGCGGATCAGGTGCGCGAAGCCGTCGCGGCGCCCGATGTGCAGTTCGCCTTGCAGGAACAGCAGCTCGGCACAGGGCACGCAGTACAGCAGGCATTGCCGCTGCTCGATCCGTCCGCGCCCACGCTCGTGCTGTATGGCGACGTGCCGCTCACGAAGGCCAGCACGCTCAAGCGTCTGACAGACGCGGCGGGCCACGACGGCTACGGCGTGCTGACCGTCACGCTCGACGATCCCACCGGTTACGGGCGCATCGTGCGCGATGCGCAGGGCAAGGTGGAGCGCATCGTCGAGCAGAAAGACGCGACGCCGGAACAGCAGAAGATCGCCGAGATCAACACGGGCATCGTCGTGATGCCGACGAAGCGTCTCGAAGGCTGGCTGTCGTCGTTGAAGAACGACAATGCGCAGGGCGAGTTCTATCTGACCGACGTGGTCGAACTGGCCATCGAAGCGGGCATCGAAGCCGTCACCGCGCAGCCCGACGAAGAATGGGAAACGCTGGGCGTCAACAGCAAGCAGCAACTCGCGGAACTCGAACGCATCCATCAGCGCAACGTCGCCGATGCGTTGCTCGTCGCGGGCGTGACGATCGCCGACCCGGCGCGCATCGACGTGCGCGGCACGCTCGAATGCGGCCGCGATGTCTCGATCGACGTCAATTGCGTGTTCGAAGGCAAGGTCACGCTGGCCGACAACGTTTCGATCGGGCCGAACTGCGTGATCCGCAATGCGTCGGTCGGCGCGGGTACGCGCATCGACGCATACACGCATATCGAAGGCGCGCAGGTCGGCGCGCAGGCCGTGCTCGGCCCGTATGCGCGCCTGCGTCCGGGCGCGACACTGGCGGACGAAACGCACGTCGGCAACTTCGTCGAAGTGAAGAACGCAGTTCTCGGTCACGGCTCAAAAGCGAATCACCTGTCGTATATCGGCGATTCGGATGTTGGCGCGCGCGTGAACATCGGCGCGGGCACGATCACCTGCAACTACGACGGCGCGAACAAATTCCGCACGGTCATCGAAGACGATGTGTTCGTCGGCTCGGATACGCAACTGGTGGCGCCCGTGCGCGTCGGCCGTGGCGCGACGATCGCGGCGGGCACGACGGTCTGGAAGGATGTCGAAGAAGGTCTGCTGGTGCTCAACGAAAAGACCCAGATAGGCAAGACGGGCTACGTGCGCCCGACGAAAAAGAAAAGCTGAAGGGAACCGCGTGCGCGAGGCGCGCGCCTCGACCCCTAACTCTGCAAAGGATCATTCAATATGTGCGGCATTGTCGGCGCTGTTGCGCAGCGAAACATCGTTCCCGTCCTGATCGAAGGACTGCGTCGCCTCGAATATCGCGGCTATGACTCGTGCGGCGTCGCCGTGCTGGCGAACGGCGAGCCGAAGCGGGCTCGCAGCGTGGCGCGCGTCGCCGATCTCGACGACCAGGTGCGCGAGACGCACCTCGAAGGCGCGACGGGCATTGCCCACACGCGCTGGGCCACGCACGGCGCGCCCGTCACGGACAACGCGCATCCCATCTTTTCGCGCAACGAACTCGCGCTCGTGCACAACGGCATCATCGAGAACTACGAGTCGTTGCGCGAGATGCTGCGCGGCAAGGGTTACGAGTTCGTCTCGCAGACCGATACGGAAGTGATCGCGCATCTGGTGCATAGCCTGTATCGCGGCGATCTGTTCGCGGCCGTGCGCGAAGCGACGGCGCAACTGCATGGCGCATACGCCATCGCCGTGCTGCACAAGAATCAGCCGCATACGGTGGTGGGCGCGCGTCAAGGTTCGCCGCTCGTCGTCGGGCTGGGCGAGGGCGAGAACTTCCTCGCATCCGACGCGCTCGCGCTGGCGGGCAGCACTGACCGCTTCATCTTCCTCGAAGAAGGCGACGTCTGCGAACTGACGCTGGAAACGGTGCGCGTGTTCGATCGCGACGGCAATCCCGCCGGGCGCGAAGTGCGCCAGGTGGCGGCCTACGGCGGCGCGGTCGAACTCGGACCGTATCGCCACTTCATGCAGAAGGAAATCTTCGAGCAGCCGCGCGCGATCACCGACACGATCCCGCAAGCCGACGCATTCGATGCGGCGCTGTTCGGCGAAAACGCGCCGAAGGCGTTTTCGGAGATCGACAGCCTGCTGATTCTCGCGTGCGGCACGAGCTACTACTCGGGGCTGACGGCGAAGTACTGGCTCGAATCCGTCGCGAAGATTCCGACGCAGGTTGAGATCGCGAGCGAATATCGTTATCGCGATTCCGTGCCGAATCCGAAGGCGCTCGTCGTCGTGATTTCGCAATCGGGCGAAACGGCCGACACGCTCGCAGCGTTGAAGCACGCACAGTCGCTGGGACACAAGCACACGCTGTCGGTGTGCAACGTCGGTACGAGCGCGATGGTGCGTCTGACGGAGTTGTCGTTCCTCACGCATGCTGGCCGCGAAATCGGCGTCGCCTCGACGAAGGCCTTCACGACGCAGCTGGTCGCGCTGTTCGTGCTCGCCGCGACGCTCGGCAAGATGCGCGGTCATGTCAGCGCTGCGCAGGAAGCGGACTACATCCGCCAGTTGCGTCACTTGCCTGCTGCGCTCAATAGCGTGCTGGCGCTGGAGCCGCAGATCATCGCGTGGTCGGAAGAGTTCTCGCGCAAGGAAAACGCGCTGTTTCTCGGCCGCGGCCTGCACTATCCGATCGCGCTGGAAGGCGCGCTCAAGCTCAAGGAAATCTCGTACATCCACGCCGAGGCTTATCCGGCGGGCGAACTGAAGCATGGGCCGCTGGCGCTCGTGACGGAAGCGATGCCGGTGGTGACAGTCGCGCCGAACGATGCGCTGCTCGAAAAGCTCAAGTCGAACATTCAGGAAGTGCGCGCGCGCGGCGGCCAGTTGTATGTGTTCGCGGATGCCGATACAAAGATCGTCAACGATGAAGGTATTCACGTGATCCGCATGCCGGAGCATTACGGCTTGCTGTCGCCGATCCTGCATGTGGTGCCGCTGCAGATGCTCGCGTATCACACGGCTTGCTCGCGCGGCACGGATGTGGATAAGCCGCGTAATCTCGCGAAATCGGTGACGGTGGAGTGAGGCGGTTCGCTTCGTGCTGATGTCGTTGTTTTTGCCGTAACCGTCTCACCCGCGTTCTGGATACGGCGCCGCGCTCGCGGACGTATCCAGAACCAGTCACATGTCCTTTCTCTTCCCCTGATGTTTCCCTCGCGCGGCCCTCAAGGCTTCGTCGCATAGGCCAGCACGCAGGGCATCGGTATCCTCACCTCATCGTCGCTGGCATAGGCCGCCGCGCCGTCGCGCACCGTCTTGCTGATCGCAGCCAGCGCATCCGGCGTCTGCGCGTTCAGGATCGCCGACACCCGCACGCCGCCGCGCAACAGCATCTCGAACAGCGCATCCGGCGAGCGCGCGTGCAAAGTCTGCCCGACTTCCTCGATGCGCGGCTCGCGAAATCCTGCGTCCAGCAGTACGCGCTCGCACTCGGCCCAGTCGCTGAATCTGAAGAACGGCGGCCCGGGCGGCAACTGGACGTCCGTCCGGCCGTGCGTCTCGATTGCCTTCAGCACGATCGAGAAGCCGACCGCCTTGTCCGGTGACGCCCAAACCGTGAAGCCCACCTTGCCACCCGGCCGAAGCACGCGGAACGCTTCCTCGATTGCCTTCTCGGGATGCGAGAAGTGCAGCATGCCGAAGCTGATGCCGACGGCATCGAAATCGTCGTCGGGAAACGGCAGGTCTTCCGCGCTGCCGATGCGAAACGTCAGCGCGGGATAGATGCGCCTTGCCTGATCGACCATCGAATCCGCGAAGTCCACGCCGACGACATCCGCGCCGCGCTGCGCAGCCGCCGCGGCGAGATAGCCCGGGCCCGAGGCGACATCGAGCAGACGCACGCCACGGCGCACGGCGAGCGCATCGAGCAACGCGCAGTGCGACTGGATGGTCAGGTTGCCGAAAAACGTGTGATAAGGCTGCGCGACGCGCTCCCAGCCTCGATGTTCGAAGGCACTGAACTGGTCTTCTTTCATGGCCGTCCCCTTAGTGCTTCAAGTCACTTCCGTTATAGGACCCTCGCGTCAGAGGTCAACGACCAATCACGACCAACCGCCGCCAGACCACCCGGCGATTCTCTCCACACCGAGATGTCCACACGATGCTATGGACAACATGGGGATATCACGGAGGCGATTGCTGTGGGCGGTTTCTGGGTAAACACGAGGCGTGCTCGAACATGGGACAAGTTATTCAAACTTGCGGCGAACGGTCCCACGCTTATACGCAAGGGTATACGTTTCGCAATGCGTTGAGCGCAAAGCGGATTTGGCGCTTGTCCACAGAAAGTGGATGCCCTTGTTAACTGCTACTACGTATACATATCTATAACTTCAAAGACGGTAAACAAACCGCGCGTGCCGCCTGCATGTACGGCAGGGCGATGAATCTGCCTGTTCGATGAACAGAGCGATGAACAGCGCGATCAACAGCATCGGTCTGGAAAAACGCGTTGTCGGAATTCGCCTTCGGCACGCGGGCCATGTGTATGCCGCGAGCCGACAGTTCTGCGCCAAAAGTCGTTTGCCGCGCGCGATCACACGCGTCTCATCCGCCGCCAAAGCATGCGTGGCAAGCCGCAAGGTCTGCGAGCCGCAAACGGGCATACACATTGCTGTTAGAAGGCGCGCCCGCTCAATGAAGCGGACTTCACCAAAACCCCCGGAGGCGCTCGTGCTGGCAACAAAACCGTGTACTGCGACATGTGTCATCGATGGAATCGCGGTCACGCTGACCTTTTTCCCCGACACCAGCGTTCTGCGCATCACCGACAGCACGGGCAGTCGTCTAAGAGAAACACGCTGGTCCGCGTCGTGGCAAAGCCTCGTCGCGACCTTCCGCGAACTGAGCGAAACGCCTGTCGAAGAACGCGCCGATCCGGATGTGCTGTTCGGCAGCTACTATCGGTCGAACGCGATCAGCAGCCGCTACGCGAGCTAAACACGACACGGAGCCTTGCTGGCGCGCTGACGGCCGTCCGGACAAACGGCCGAACTGAGCCACGATTCGCCCTCGCTTCCGCCGATTGAATGCGCGTGCTCGCTCCTATACTTCTTTCCATGGCGCGACGATTCAACAGCCCATCGACGCGGTTCCCCTCCGCGTTGCGCAAGACCGCAGGTTGCCAGCAGTCGTAACAGAAGCAGCAGAAGCAGCAGAAGCACCGGCAGTGGCAGTGGCAGTGGCAGTGGCAGTCGACGAAGTGGCCGTACGCGCAGCAACGGAAGTTCATGCAGCAAACGAAGTACGCGCAGCACTGGAATCAGCAGTTTGAATGGGTGGTTTGAAGTTGCAGTCGCAGCACAAGCAACATAAGCAACACAAACAACAGGCAGTCGAAAGACCGGTTCATCGAATGCAGTTGGGGTTAGCAGCAAGGAGTAGGCGCGGGGCCAATCGAAGCAAAAAGATGTTCTACTAATAACAGCTTCTCGTGATGAGCAGCAGTCGGCAAGCATCCACGCGCCTGTTCGATATGACTCATCCACCGAGCCCTGTTCCCCGCGGAACAGGGCTCTTTTTTTCGTGCAGCGAGCGTTTCTCACATACGCTCGACCTCCTGCCAGCCGCCCGTCGTCATGCTCTTCACCGATGCGGCAACGAATGCCAGTCCCTTCACGCCATCGGTGACGCCGGGGAAGAGTATCGGCTGGTCGTCGCCAGGGGCTCCCGCTATCCGTGTCGCCACGCGCTGCGCGAACTCCGTATAGAGATTCGCGAACGCTTCCAGATAACCCTCGGGATGACCGATCGCGATACGCGTCGAACGTTGCGCGCCTGCGCTCGTCGCAGGTCCCAGCCGGCGCGTGATGATCTCTTCGAAAGCGTCCTGCCGCCGATGGACCAGCCGGTTCGGCTCCTCCTGATGCCACTCGAGCCCGCCCTTGTCGCCGTGAATGCGGAAGCTCAATCCATGCTCCGAGCCCGCCGCGGCATTGGTGACCCATAGCGAGCCGCGCGCGCCGTTCTCGTAGCGCAGCAACGCGGACACGTAATCGTCGATGGTGCGGCCTGGAATCGCGGACCCGACGTCCGCGCACAGGCGCGTCACGTCCAGCCCCGTCACGAACGCGCCCAGATGAAACGCATGCGTGCCGATGTCCATCAGCACGAGCGAACTGCCCGCGCGCCCTTCCGTACGCCAGCCCGCGGGCAGATCGTGGCCGGCCAGATAGCTCTGCACATATTGCAGATGCACCTGGCGAATCTCGCCAAGCTCGCCCGCGAGAATCATGTCGCGCGCCTGGCGCACCATCGGAAAGCCTGTGTAGCAATAGGTCACGCAGAACTCGGCGTTCGTGGTCTTCACGCGCGCGGCGATCTCACGCGCCTGCGCGAGATCGCTGGCCAGCGGCTTGTCGCAGATCACGTGAAAGCCGCGCTCCAGCGCCAGCATGCAGATGGGGTGATGCGAGTCGTTGGGCGTCATCACCGCGGCGGCGTCGATGCGATCGGGGCGCGCCGCTTCCGCTTCGAGCATCTGTTGCCACGATGCATACGCGCGTTCTGCACCGATGCCGAGGTCGCGTGCCGCCTGCCGCGCGCGCTCGGGATTCGACGACAGCGCGGCTGCGACGATGTCGTACTGACCGTCGAGGCGTGCCGCAATGCGATGCGTCTCGCCGATGATCGAGCCCGGCCCGCCGCCGATCAGACCCAGCCGGATGCGCCGGCCAATCGTGCTTGTCACCATATCGTCTCCGTCGTTGTCGAATGTGCGGGGCTAGTGCGTCGCGTTGCGAAATTCGAGGTTGCGCAGCGCGTCGGCGAATTGCTCGTCGGACCAGCATTCGTCGAGCGCCATCATGAGGATCTGCTGCTGACTCGCGGGGGCGAGTCCGCCCACGGGCGGATTGCGGTCGAGATTCGTCGGGAACGCATAGCCTTCCGCGCACGACGCGACAACGGCCGCCGTTTGCGCCGCGTCGAGACGCTGTTGCGCACGCATCGCCCGCAGCACGGGAAACACGGCGTTGCACATGCGAGTCCGGTCGAGCGATTCCATCGCGCGCCCATACGCCGACGACACCTGCAACAGGTTCGCCATCCGTTGCACGTCGCGCGTGAGGTTCGAACCCGCTGCGTGAAAGAGTGCGGGGCTGAAGAACAGCGCGTCGCCTTTTTGCAGCGGCAACTGCGCGTAGTGCGATTCGAAATACGCGCGGAAGTCCTCGCGGCGCCACGCGACATAACCTTGCGGATAACGCTGCGAGAACGGCAGCAGCTTGGTCGGGCCGCTCTCGACGGGCATGTCGGTGTGTGCGACGGCGCCTTGCAGCGTCAGCAGTGCGGACATCGTGTGGACATGCGCGGGAAAACGCTGCGCTTCGTCGACGGTGAGAAAGCCGAGATGGAAATCGCGGTGCGCCTGCTGCGCTTCGCCGCCCGGCCGCACGACGTTCACCTGCGAGGTCATCTGATACGCGGGCCCGAGCCAGGCTTCGGCGGCCGCCACCAGAACGGGATTCGCGAAATAGCGGACGAACACGTCGGGTGCGGCGAGACACAGCTTTTCCTGCGCGTTCCAGATGCGGTCGTTCGCGCCCGCCTTCGCGAAGTGATCGGCGCCGCCGCCCGCCTTGCGCTCGCTGCGAATGATCGATTCGAAGATCGCGGTCGCGTCGTCGATGGCGGTCGTGTCGTCGTATGCGCGGTGCAGCACGAACACGCCCGCTCCGTCGAGCAGAACGCTGGCCCACTCGGCGAGCAGCTCGGGGCGACGCGCCGCGTCGGCCACGATGGGTCGCAGCGCATCGCCGTCGTAGACCGGTATGCCTTGCGCGATGTCCGCCGCAAGGCGCGGGCGTGGACGCATTTCACGTGAGGTTTCGATCAGCGTCGCGAAGTCGTCGACGGAACAGTCGGCTTCGCGAAACCATGTGTGTCCGCCTGAAGGCAGAGGCCGTGGGTTCATCTCGTCTCCTCCGATGCCATCGGGTGGTCCGATGTTGCGAACCAGCTTATCCGCAATCTCCTGCGCTGAGTGATCAACGAAACATCAAAAACACATCAAGAGGGGGCGGCGGATTTGCATGGCGAGTCGCCAGTCTTCGAGGAAATCGCTTGGCGGATGGGCCTCTGCATGTTGACCGTCGACCGCGCGCTGAACGGACGTGCACATCTGCGCGAGCACCTGCTGCACACTGACGATGGAGACTACTCCGCACGATGGGCTCGCGCGGTTCGCGGCGCGTCCTCAGCGGCCGTGCTTCACTGCAGCGGCGCCGTCCACGCTACAGTGCGGTTGCGCCCTTCGCGCTTGGCCGAGTAAAGCGCGCTGTCGGCGCGCGCGAGCGTCGTGTTCAGATCGTCGCTCGTTTCGACCTTGCAAACGCCCGCCGAAAACGAATAACGGATCGCGCGGTCGCCAGCGACCTGCACACGGCGGGTCATCACCTGGCGGCGCATCCGCTCGACCGCCGACACGCCATGCTCGACGGGCGTCGATGGAAATACCACCAGAAATTCCTCACCGCCGATGCGCCCCGCGATATCCGTCTGACGCGTCGCATGCCGGCAGACTTCGCCGAAGTCGCGCAGCACGGCGTCGCCGGCGGCGTGGCCGTGCGCGTCGTTGATCTGCTTGAAATGATCGAGGTCGACGAGCGCGACCGTGAGAGGCGTTTCCGTACCGACGGCGGCCGTGATCGCGAGTTCGAGCGCCGACATCGAATGACGCCGGTTCGACAGGCCTGTCAGCACGTCGGTGCGCGCTTCCTGCACCGCGCGTTCGTGCGCGCCGATCCACGCCTGCTCGCTGGAACGCAACGCCGAGATGTCCGTGCCGATCAGCACGATCCAGTCGTTCTCCAGCAGCGTTTCCGTCATCCAGAACCAGCGCCCGTCGATCAGCTCGGTCGCGAAGCTGCGTTGCCCGGCGCGTTCGCGGCGTAAGGCGATCGCGTCGCCGATCACGGCTGCGGCGTTGTCGCCCTCGATGCGCGTGCCGCATTGACCGAGGATGCCGCGCATCACGAGATCGGCGAAGGTGATTTCGCCGCGTTCGCGGTTGAGGCGGAAGGCGTGCTTGAATGCGCTGCTCGCGAACACGAGCCGGTCGCTCGTATCGTAGATCGCGACCAGCTTGTTTTTGCCGTCGAGGGCGCCGAGCAATGCTTCACAGGCGATGTCGTCGGTACGCAGATCCTGAATCGATTTCATATCGGTGCAGATGGGTCTCCGAACTCGCCGCGTCGTCGAAGCGCGGCTTGCGTCCCAAGTCCGCCGTGTCGCTCAAGAAAAGCGCCACGGACGAAGCCGTGGCGCGAAGCGTTCCAATGATTCCGACTGCGTGAAGAATCACGGAGAACGTGGAGACGGAATCAAGTCTACCTGGACGCAGAGCGCGGCCATCGCGTGAACAGTGAGCAGTTTTGCCCGCAATTCTGCGGGTCGTGCGGGCGTTGTGCATCGCTGCGAGGTTCGGCGTGTCGCGATGCTCACGCGTGGTGCCTGGTCTGACGGCTCCCGTGAGCAGTGGACGATTGAGCGCGCGGCAAGCACGGCGCGGTCTCGTCACGAGCGACGCCGAGGAATACGTTTGGCTCGTCGCGCTTGCTTCGCATGCGACGCGCACGCCGAACGAACGTTCGCGATGTACAGTGATAGCCCAATCGATCCATACGAACAACGACATGACGACTGGTTTCGCCCGACGCGTGATGGTCTGGACCTGCGTCCTGAGCAGCATTACGGCAAGCAACGCGCGACAGCCATCACGCGCGGCGCCACCAACGGGTGAAGCCGCCGATGCCGCCCATGCCACCCGCTCACCAGGCCGCGGGCCGACGCTCTGGCTGGCCGTGTGTCTGTCGATGGGCAGCGCGATCGCGCTGGGGCTCGCGCGCTTTTCCTATGCATTGCTGTTGCCGCCGATGAAAAGCGACCTCGGCTGGAGCTTCGCGCAGGCGGGGGCGATGAACACCGCGAACGCGCTCGGCTATCTGCTCGGCGCGCTCGCGTTTCCGCGTCTGTCGCGTCGCTGGTCGGCGGGCGCGCTGTTCGTCGGCGGATGCGTTGCGACAGCCTTGCTGATGGCGATCACGGGTCTGTCGTCCGATACGGGCGCGCTGCTTGCGCAGCGCGTGGCGACGGGCATCGCGAGCGCATTCATTTTCGTGAGCGGCGGCGTACTGGCGGCGCGCCTCGCCACCTCGCACCCGCGCGATGCAGGCCTCGTGCTCGGTCTGTATTACGGCGGCACCGGATGGGGCATCGTCGCGTCGGCACTGCTGGTTCCCGTTTCGCTCGCTTCCTTCGCGCTCGTGCATCGCGCGCATGACTGGCAGATGGCGTGGTTCGCGCTTGCTGTGGCGTGCGTCGCGTTGTCGTTGGTCGCTGGGCGTGCCGCGCGGCGCATCGACAGGCAGCACGCGATCAGCGCGGCCACGTCCGATGACGCGGCGGCTGCGCAGCCCGCCGCGCCGATGCTGCGCTATGCGTTCGCGCTCGCCGGCTACGGGCTGTTTGGAGTCGGCTACATCGGCTACATGACGTTCATCATCGCGCTGCTGCGCAACGGTGGCATGAGCGAGGGCGTCGTGACCGGGTTCTATCTGCTGCTCGGTGTTGCAACGATCGTGTCGGCGCGCATCTGGTCCGGGCTGCTCGACCGCATGCGTGGCGGCCAGGCGCTCGCGTTGCTCAACGCCTTGCTCGCGCTGGCGACGCTGATGCCCGCGATCGTCGCGCATCCTGTCGTGGCGTTTGCGTCGGGTGTGCTGTTCGGCGCGACATTCCTGTCGGCCGTCGCGTCGACGACGGCCTTCGTGCGTCACAATCTGCCCGCCGCGCATTGGGGCCGCGGCATCAGCGCATTCACGATCGTGTTCGCGTTCGGACAGATCGTCGGGCCGACCGTGATCGGCCTGGTGTCCGACGGCGTCGGACTGGAACGTGGACTCATCTATTCGGCAGGCTTGCTTGCCGCTGGCGCGATGCTTGCTGCATTACAGACAAGCTTGCTGCGGACGCCCATTCGGTGAACTGATGGTTTGGTCGAAAGCAATGCACAACGTACGACCGCATATTCGGTGCCATGCCAGGTGTCATTTGGGTCACACAGTTGCTGCGTTGCGGTCGCCAGCGTACAGATTGCACGCACAGCCGGGAGCAGGATGGAAACCGATGAAACACTCAGTCGTCGAATTCGAATTTGACTGTTGCTATTTCGTCAAAACGACTAGAGAGACGCGAGATCAACGCCTAGAGTTAAAGTGCTTTCTCAAGTCTTTTGTGCGGTGCGGGGGTGCTTATGAAACGCAGGAACGCGCGACAACTGGTCCGGATGCTGTCGGACATACGGCATGCGGCAGATTGCAGGGCACTGCGCGCAGCTGCGACGCAACGGGCCATCGAGCTTGCTGCGCAAGAGGCGCAAGACGAGCAGGAGAAGCCCGACACCGCCCGCGAGAGCACTTGCGACAAGACGACGTGGAGAACGTCATGAGAAACGCCACCGAGCAATCGCTGCGTTTTCTGGTCGAGAAATGGCTTGGGCCGGTTTCCGCGCCGGTGCACGTCACGCAGTTCGGGCGCACCAAATGGGACCACACGCGCTACGTGCGCGTCGAAACGTCCGCGCCCGATGGTTTGCGTTCGTTGTTCTTCTTCCGTCACGACGACGGATGCTGGTGCGTGTTTCCGCCGACGTCGAACCGCCGTCGCCCCGTCGAAAGCTGGCGCCAGGTGGCGGCACAGGCGGCCGCGTAGCATCGTCCGCGACGGCTGGCCCATGTGCGCCAGTCCGCCAGCCGCGTTTCAGGCGGGTTCCGCCGAGTCTGACGAGACTTCGCGCCGCGCCGTCCACATCGGCATCACCTGACAGACGATCAATCCCGCCAGCATCAGCGCGCAACCGAGCAGCGCGCGCGGCGCCAGTGTTTCACCCAGCACCAGCCAGCCGGCGAGCGCGGCGAACACACCTTCCATGCTGAAAATGACGGCCGCGTGCGCGGGCGCCGCATCTTGTTGCGCAACGACTTGGATCGTGTACGCCACGCCCACCGAAAGTGCGCCACCGTAAAGAATGGTCGGCGCGGCACGCACGATGTCGGCAATGCGCAACGGGTCCACGGCAAGTCCCACCGCAAGGCTCACCACGCCGCAAACGACGAACTGCACCAGCGCGAGCGCGAGCGGATCGTGACGGCGCGCAAAGCGGCTCACGAGCACCACCTGCGCCGAAATGACGATCGATCCCGCGAGTTGCAGCCAGTCGCCATACAGGATGGAAAAATGTTCATCGACACTCAGGAAATACATGCCGAGCGCGGCCAGCAGCGCGCCGAGCCATACGCCGATGCCCGTCTGATGGCGCAGCAATACGCCGATCAGCGGCACGATCACGACATAGAGCGAACTGATGAACCCCGCATTCGCGACCTTCGTGTATTGCAGGCCGATCTGCTGGCACGAGATCGACACGGCGACGAGCAGGCCGAGCAGCGCGCCATCGCGCCATAGCGTGGCTGCGCGGGAAGGCGCAGGAGAAGCGGGGACGTCGTTCGCGCCCGCGTGCTTGCCGCGCCGCCGCCGCGCAATCGACCACACTATCAGGACAACGAACGCGCCCAGCAGGAAGCGCAGCCCCGTGAAGAGAAACGGACCGATCGAATCGAGACTCAAGCGTTGCGCGACGAACGCGCTGCCCCAGATCATCGCGGCGACGAGCATCAGCAGATTCGCGCGCAGGTGTTGGCGGGTGGCGGTTTTCAAGCGGAAATTCCTGACAGGGCCGGGCGCGTTTCGCGGCAGGCTTTCGAGGCCGCGCAGGCACGTTGCGCGCCTTCTGTTTAGACGAAACGACGGCCGTTAAATGGCAGCCGATATGATACCTGTTGACCGTCGGCGAAGCGTTCTGCAATTGAAAGCAATCGGTAAGGAAGCTGTCTCCCGGAAAATACATATCGAAGCTTATGGGATGACAAACAGCCAACGCTGCGTGATACTCCCCGCGGGGAGCCGCCGGGCGCTGTGTGGCCCGGCAGGCTTCGCCATCATGCGGTTCCAATTCAACATTTGACTTACAGTCGTCAGGTTTGGGGATAACACACATGAAGAAGATCATCGCCTCGCTCGTCACCGCCTCGCTCGCGCTGGTGTCCGTTCAAGCTTTCGCACAGGCATCCGACGCAGCGCCGGCAGCAGCTAGCGCCGCGAAGCCGAAGCATGCGCACAAGCAACTGAAGACCCACGGCAAGCGCGCTGGTGTGTCGTCGGCAGCATCGGCTGCAGGCACGAACGACAAGGGCACGCAGAACTAAGCAGCCCGTTCGCGCAGCAAAAAGAAAGGCCGAAGCGATGCTTCGGCCTTTTGCTTTTGTGGCGCGCTCTTGACGCGCCTTCGACACGCCCGTGGCGCATCCGGTCCGCGCGCCCGCGCATCGACCTGCGCGACGCCCGCAACGCCGCTCAAACGCCTGCTGCGAGTCCGTTGACCAGCAGTTCGGCGATCAATCCGTTCATGCCTTCGGGATGACTCGCGGCGCGCTCCTTCAACTGATCGACCAGCGAACCCGGCAGTTTGCACGCGAACGGCACGAGGCCTTTGGCCTGATCGAGCTTGCGCTGCTCGCGCCGGTCAAGTTGCGGCTGTAGCGACGACGCCTTGCCGAAGCGATCGGCGGAGAGCGACTGTTTCATCTCGTTGCCGAGTTTCAGCGCCTTGTTTTTCTCAAGGTCGAATTTCTTCATTGCCATGCGGAAAGGCCTCTAAACAGGTAAGCAATCCACCATTGTACGCATCGCGCGGCGCGTGAATGCCCGATTGATGCCGATTCGCTGAAGGGGAATGCCGCAGCTATTTCGCCGACGCTTCCGCGTTCGTCACGCTGTCCATCAGCGCGCGCATGCGCCGCCAGTGCGAGCCTTCCCAGAAAACGCGCTGGCACACGTCGCAGGTCACGAACTGTGCGTGCCGTTCGAGCACGCCTTCGGGCGCGCGTCCGACCGCCTCGTCTTTCGCAATGCGCCGCACCGGCGCGTTGCACGTGAGGCACAGGCGAAACGGCCGCGCGCTGCGCGCCAGATCGAGCCGGTCGAAAATCTCGCGCAGTTGCGCCTCGGGTTTCAGGGCGCGGACATAGCAGCCATGTGTGATCGTGCGGCGCTTCAGCAGTTCGCGGTCGCGCGTCAGCACGATGCGGCCTTCATCGGATGCAATCGACTCGATATGCGAATCGGCGTAGTGATTGTCGTAAAGTGTGTCGAAGCCGGCCAGCCGCAACAGTTGCGCCAGTCCACCGAGATGCGCGTCGGCGACGAAGCGCACCACCCGCAGCGGGCGCTCGCGCACGCGCAGAATCGGCTGTATGTCGAGCGCTTCGAATTTCGGGTAGACGGCAACGCGGTCGCCTTCCTGCAACAGATGATCGAAACCGACCGATTCGCCGTTCACGACGATCAGTTCGACTTCCGTATGCGGCACGCCGAGCGCCTCGATCATGTGCTTTGCGCTGGCCGCGCGCGCACACTCGCAACTGAACGACTGCCGGCGCAGCGGCCGCGCCAGAAAGTCGTTCAATTCTTCGTAGAAGCGGAAGGTGGCCGTAACCATGACGCCAGTATGGCACCGCGCCTCACGCAGCGCCGATGGGCAATTACCTGCACGACGCGCGCGGCTATGCTCTACTTCGGGTTCTTGAACAGGAGTGATTGATGGACATCGGTTTTATCGGTCTCGGCGAAATGGGTGCCGCAATGGTGGCAAACATGCTGAAAGCCGGGCACAGTGTGCGCGTCTGGAACCGCTCGCCGGACAAGGCGCAGCCGCTCGTCGAACTGGGCGCGCAGATCGTCGGCTCACCCGCCGAAGCTTTCACGGGCGACGCCGTCTTCTCGATGCTCGCCGACGATGCCGCGCTGCGCGACGTCATCAGCGCGCCGTTGCTCGAGCACGCGCCGCGCGGACTGATTCACGTGAACATGGCGACGATTTCCGTCGCGCTGGCGGAAGAACTGGCGACGGCGCACGCCGGGCGCGGCCTGAACTACGTCGCGGCACCCGTGATGGGCCGGCCGGACGTCGCGGCGGCCGCGAAGCTGACCATCGTCGCCGCCGGGCCCGCCGAAGCGATCGACCGTGTTCAGCCCGTGTTCGATTCGATCGGCCAGAAGACATGGCGGATCGGCTCGCTGCCGCAGCAGGCCAACGTCGTGAAGCTGGCGGCGAACTTCATGCTGGCGTCGGCGGTGGAGTCGCTTGGCGAGGCGTCGGCCTTGCTGGGCGGTCATGGCGTCGCCATGCAGGACTTTCTCGATGTGATCACGAACAGCGTGTTCCCCGGTCCCGTGTATCAGGGCTACGGCAAGATGATCGCCGAGCAGCGCTACGAGCCGGCGTTGTTCAAGGCGCGTCTCGGCCTGAAGGACGTGCGCCTCGCGCTGGCGGCAGCCGAGTCGGTGTCGACGCCGCTGCCCGTTGCGAGCGTGGTGCGCGACAGTCTGATCGAAGCCGTCGCGCACGGCGACGGCGAGAAGGATTTCGCCGTGCTGGGCCAGGTCGCATCGCGTCGCGCGGGGCGTTGAGGGCGCGGCGCTTGTCTTTGCTTGCGCTCATTCGCGCAGGCCGGCATCGCGCAACTGCATGGGAGCGGGCGGGCGAGCATAATGCTCGTCCCGCCCGTTTTTCATTTTCATCGAGCAATACGCATCATGAGTCTGCATACCTGGTGGCTCTACCTCGCGACGATCTTCGTTGTCTGCGCGATTCCCGGCCCGAACATGCTGTTGATGATGACGCACGGCGCCCGTCACGGCATGCGTCAAACAACGGCCACGATGGCCGGCTGCCTGATGTCACTGATGCTGATGCTGGCTGTTTCCGTCGCCGGCCTCGGTGTGCTGCTGAAAGCGTGGCCGACGACGTTCGACGCGCTGCGCCTGCTTGGCGCGGCTTATCTGATCTGGCTAGGTGTGAAGGCGTGGCGCGCGCCCGCGAGCGAAGCGGCGGCGGCACAAGTCGACGCTTGCGCCGACGCGATGGGTGGCAAGCGCGCGCCGTCGCGCGGTGCGCTGATGCGTAATGGCTTTCTGGTCGGAAGCAGCAACCCGAAGGCGATTCTGTTTTCGGCTGCGCTGCTGCCGCAATTCATCGACGCTTCGCGCCCGACGCTGCCGCAGTTCGCGGTGCTCGTCGCCACTACAGCGGTGATGGAAGTCAGCTGGTACGCCGTCTACGCGGGCTGCGGCACGCAGATCGGGGCGAAGTTGAGAAGCAGCAGCGTCGCGAAAGCTTTCAACCGGTTGACGGGCGGCGTGTTCGTCGGCTTCGGCGCGATGATGGCGCTGATGCGGCACTGACGCTCGCCTTTCAGCGCTCGCTGCGTCTCATGGCGCGGCGGCGAGCGCTTGTTCGTCAATGGCGGCCTGTTTGCGCGGCTCGATCGACGAAACCGAACAGGAATACGGCAACCGCGAATCCCAGCGCGACTGCGCACACACCGCTCCATCCTGCCCTGGCCCACGCAACGCCTGACAGCGCCGCGCCGATTGCGCCGCCGACAAAGAAAATTCCCACAAAAAGTGCATTCAACCGGCCGCGTGCAGCGGGGTTGATCAGATTGATTGCGCGTCGTCCGAGCGTTTGATCGGCGATGACGCCAGCGTCGAGCGCTGCCGCGCCGGCGACCAGCAACGCCAGCGCCGCCACAGAATGCGCCGCCGGCGAGAATCCGCCCCAGCCAGCGCCCGCGACGCCCAGCACGAGGACGGCCGCGATCATCGCCAGATGCGCGACGATCTGCGTCGCCCGGCCCGCGCCGCGATCGCCGAGATAACCGGCAAACGGCGTGACGATCGCGCCCGTCGCGCCCGCCAGCGCAAACGCGGCGACGCCTTGCATGCCGAGTGAGAACGGCGGCTGCGCGAGCCGCAATGCGATGGCCGTCCAGAACGCGCTGAATGCGCCAAGCGCAAGGGCGGCCAGCGTAGCGCGACGTTGCAGCACGGGTTCAGTGCGCAGCAACGTCCAGAGCGAGCGCAGCAACTCAGCGTAGCGCGCGGTGGCGGGCGGTGCGTGGTTCGGCAACTGGATGGACAGCACGACCGCCAGCAACGCGTCCGCAAACGCTTCGATGCCGTAGAAAGCGCGCCAGCCAAATGTTCCGGCGATCACGCTAGCAAGCGGACGCGAAAGAAGAATGCCGGACATCAGTCCGCTCATGACGTTGCCGACGGCGCGCCCGCGGCGGCTTTCGGGCGCCATCGACGCCGCCATCGGCACGAGCATCTGGATCACGCTCGACGTCGCGCCCGCCATGAACACCGACGCCAGAAACATCCAACCCGAGCGCGCGAACGACGACAGCGCGAGAAACACGGCACAGCAGGCGAGCGTCCGGACAATGAGCCGGCGATTTTCGAGCAGATCGCACAGCGGCACGAGCAGCAGCAAACCTGCTGCATAGCCGAGTTGCGGGAGCATCGCGATGAGGCCGGCCAGCGCGGGCGGCAGACCCAGCGCGCGGCTGACCGGCCCCGTCAACGGCTGCGCTGCCGACAGATTGACGACGATCACGCCGACGGCTGCGGCGAAGAAAAGCGTCAGCGGCGTGCTCAACGTCGTGCCGGCCGGCGCCGATGGGTGTGGCGGCGGCGACTGCGCCGACTCCGGCGGTGAGGGGGCGGCGAGGCGGCGCGGACAGGTGTCGGCAGGCTGGTTCATGGTTCGGCTTCGGAAGATTTCGATCCGCCCCATCGTAGGGATGCCGACGTTATGCGACAATTGAATTATCTCGATAATGTTTATGCGAGGTTGTTTTGAACACGCGTGATTTGCAGGCTTTCGTGGCGGTGGTCGAAAGCGGATCGATGGTGCGGGCGTCGGAGCGGTTGTTCCTGACGCAGCCGGGTCTGACGCGCCGCGTGCAGAACCTGGAAGCGATGCTCGGTATCGAGTTGCTCGACCGGCAGAGCAAGCCACTGAAGCCGACGGCAGCAGGCAACGAGGTGTACGGTCTCGCACGCACGGTGCTGCGCGCCGTCGACGATCTGATGTCGGTCGCGTCGCCGGACAGCGAGCCGACGGGCGAATTCAGGATCGGCGTGCCGCCGTTTCTTTCCGAGCTCGCGCTGGAGCAGCCTATCGACCGTTTGCGCAGCGCCTTCCCGAACCTGACGTTGCGCGTGACGGCGGGCTGGTCGCCGGGTTTGTTGCAGATTGTCGAGCAGGCGAAAGTGGATGCCGCCGTGGTGCTGCTACCGGAAAGCGTGCCGTTGCCGGAAGGGCTGACATCGAAGCTCCTCGCTTACAAGCCGACCGTGGTTGTCGCGCCGCGCTCGTTCGGCATTGCCGACGAGCCGGCGACGCTCGCGAGCTTGTCAGCCTACCCGTGGGTGTTGAATCAGGACGGCTGTGGGATGCGCTCCGCGCTGAGTCGCGCGATGGCGGCGGCGGGTTTGCCGTTCAACGTCGCTGTCGAGGCGTTCGGCTCGGAACTGCAGTTGTCGCTGGTGACGCGTGGGCTAGGGGTGGGGCTGGCGACGCCGGAAGTGCTCGCTCGCAGTCCGCATCGGGAGGCGCTGCAGGTCATCGACGTGCAGGACTTCCGGAACGGCCTGAACGTGTGGCTCGTGCATGGCGCGCTGCCCGGACGCCTCGTGCGTCCCGTCGCGTTGATGCGCGACGCGCTGGTCGACAAGCTGGAAAAGGATGCGGCCTGTCTGGCGCTGGTCCATTCCGTCGCATGACGCAAAGCACAAAATGCCGCCAAAAACGATTCATGCGACGTTTTGTCACCCTTTAGTAACGTAGAACCGGCGCTCTAACGCATCATGTTGCAACGCACCAAGCGATTTGCTATAGTTCGTCTTGTCTCCTCCATGTCTCCTCTGATATGGATTCAGCCCGCCACCATGGCGGGCTTTTTTTTCGCCCTGCATTTGCCGGTCCACCGCGCTCAGAACTTGTACGACAGCGCGAGGTACGTGATGATCGGATCGGCCTTCAGTTCGGCTTTCGATACGGCCAGTTCCGTGCCGTCCGCTGCCTTGATGATCGTCGACGAGGTCGTCTTCAGCGGGATGTAGGTGACGGACGCGATGACGCCCCAGCGGTCGGTGATGCTGTACATCGCGCCCACATTGAAGACCGGCTGCCACGACGACGACGCTTTCGCCTCCACGGTCGTTTTTCCCGTCTTGCCCGCCCCTGCGGCCAGAATCGCGCCGAGGTTGTTCTGCGTCGACGTGACGAAATTCTCATTCAGCTGAATGTCGCTGAACCAGTTGTACGACACGCCAATGCCGACAAACGGCCGGAACTTCGCCGTGGATTCGCCGAAGTAGTACTGGAAAATCAGCGCCGGGCTCCATTGCCGCACGCTTTTGACAATGGGGTTGACGGCCGGGTCGCCGATATCCTGCTTGCCCAGCGCGCCTGCCGGGCCGGGCGGCTGGATCGTGCCGTGCCCGTACAGTTTGAACTTGGGCGGCACGCCCGCCACCGACGTCACCGCGAAATGATCCGTGACGAAGTGCGAAAACACGAGGCCGAGCGTATCGGCGCTGTTCGTCGACAGGCTCGTGCCAGCCGACGTGAACGAGTTCGGCAGACGCAGCGGCGTGTTGATCGGCACGGGCGCGACGTGCGTCGTGAGCGGCGTGCTCGAATCCTGTGGCATCACGTGAAACCAGCCGAGCGAGACGAGGTTGTCGCCCGCCTTTTGCGCATGAGCATTCGTCATCGCGAACATGGCCAGCGCAGCCGCGCATACGGCGGCGAATGCATGGGGCATTGCCGCGTCCAAGGGCTTTCTCATTCTGTTCCTCCTGAGCGGGCGGCCTGCCTCGCGCGACGGCGTTATCCGTGCCGTCTGCTGCGCTTCCCGGTTGCGGCTTTCCTGCGCGAGCAGGGAAGCGGCCGGGCGGCGGTCGCCTCGTTGCGTTCTATGCGGTGGACCTCGCGTCCGTTACTGGACGAAGGCGCCGATCGTGAAGTACGGCGACGACGCGTTCGACAAGTCCAGGAAGCCGAACACGCCCCCCGTGAAGATGAACTTGCCGGTCGGCGCGCTGCCCGCTGCCGCGTTCGTGTACGTCGACGTCACGACGCCGGGCACGGTCTGCGTGAAATCGAGATTCAACGCCTTGGTCAGCGACGCCTGCGACGCGTTGAACGGATCGAGCAGCGTCGCCTGCGTGCCGACGAGCGCATTGGTGCGGTAGTTGAACTCGCTGTCGACGCCGATGTACTCGCCGTTCTGCGAGTTGACGGCGATGTTCGACTGCGGCGCGAGGATCGAGATGCCCGATTCGTCGTCGGCGACCGGCCCGCTGATGCCGTTCTGCGGGTTCGGCGTCAGCGTCGAGTTCGCGACGCCCGTGCGAACGAGGATCGGCACGTTCTGGTTGCGCAGCTTGCCGACGATCATGAAGCCCTTGCCGACGGGCGACGTCGCGAGCGTCGGCTTGCCCTGGCCCTGGAAGTTGTCGGTTTCGAATGCGCCGCTGCCATTCGACGCTTGCGTCCAGTTCGTACCCGGCTGCTGGCACTTGCCGGCATTGACGCCAGCGTTATCGCACTCGGTCCAGGTGCCGTCGGCGTTGATCGTGATCTTCGTATCGACGACAGTCGGCGCGAAGTTCTGCGACGGAATCTGGTGATAGCCAAGCTGGTTATACGTGCCGACGATGTTCGCCAGATTCGTCTCGATCGTGGAAAAGCCGATGAACGGGTAGTACGGAAATTTCGTGTCAGGGACGGCGCCTTGCCCGAGAATGCCGCCGAACGAAATCTCGGCGCCTGGAATCGTGCCGCCCGCCACGCCTTCACCGACGAAAATGCGCGCCGGCCGGTTCGGGTCGAGGCTCGCGCCGTTCAGCCGGAACGCGCACTGGTTGAGCTTGTTGGTAGGAAGCAGCGTTTCCTGGGTCAGCGTGCCCGAGGCGGTCTGGCCCTTGCGGGTCGGTGCGACCGTGCCCGTCGTGGCGGGAATCGGCGATTCGATGTAAGCGACCTGCCAGGTCATCTTCGTCGTATCGAGTTGCAGTTTGACGAGTTCGCCGTCGCCGCCGCCGCCCGTGAAGGTCGTGCCGTAATCGAGTGAGGCGGGGCACAAGCGCGCTTCCACGGGCGGCGCGCCTTCGCTGCTCCCACCGCCGCACGCGCCGAGCAAGGGCGCCGCAAACGCCAGCGCCGAAAGGATCTTCCAGTTCATCGTGCCTCCAGTCTTGTTATGGGCGGCCAGCTCCCAGTCCAGCCGCCTCTCGGTCTTGTTGATCTAGCGATGCTGCTGTTGCGCGTGTTGCCTCCCTGCCATGCACGGCCCTTTCTGTCGATCCGGGTGAGGCTTACTTGCTGATCTGCGCGCCGACGCTGAAGTACGGCGAACTGGCGGTGTCGGCATTGGCGGAGCTCGGCGTGAGGCCGCCGTTTTCGGTGCCGTTGATGAAGATCGCGTAAAGGCCGCCGCCTGCAATTGCGTAGCCCGTGTTGCCCTGCTTGTCGGTGACGCTGACGAGGCCCGGAACGCTGCCGCCGTATCCCAGACCGAATCCGCTTTCGGCCGCCTGCGTGGACGGATTGATGAAGGTCCCGAGGCCGCCCTGGATCAGCGAAGCGGTGTACTTGAAGTTCGAGTCCGCGCCGACATAGCCGCCGTCGAATCCGCCCGAAGCGAGCGGAGTCGCGCTTTCCAGCAGCGCGATGCCGGATTCGTCGTCGACTTCGGCGTCGAGCGGAATCGCGCCGGTGCCCGTGAACACGTGCCCCGTCCTGACGACGACCGGGACGGTTGCGCCGTTTACCTGCCCGATGATCATGTGGGCCGATGAGCTGCCCTTCGCGCCCAGCAGCGGCAGCACCAGCTGGTTTTCGATGCGCGGCGCATTGGTGCTGTCGAAATAGCCGTTCGCGTTGAGCGTCGGCGTGTCGCCCATCGACAGGCAGTGCGTCGGGCTTGCGTTGCCGTTCGCGGGCGGGCTGTTCGTCGCTGACGAGCAGGCGCCGTTTGCATCGAACGTTTCGGATGTCTGGGTGGCCGCCGCCGCGTAATTGCCCGACGGGACGATGTGATACAGCAGCCCGTTATAGTTGCCGGCGAGCTTCGAGATGTTCGTCGTCGTGCTTGCAAAGCCGAGGAACGGATAGAAGTCGAAATGTCTCGGCGTCACAGCGCCGACGTTCTGGAATGTGAGAAACGTCTTGCCAGCGTATGAGACGTCGGCACCCGGAATGCCGCCGCCCGCCACGCCCTTGCCGACGAAGACAATGGGCGGATTGGTGGACGAAAAGGGCGTCGTGTAGGTCGCGCCCGTCGACGGCGCGGTGCCCGACGCGGGCGTCAGCATGAACGCGCAGCGCGTCTGCTCGGCGTTCGGCAGCATGCCCGCCGGCGGATGCTTGACGGCGCCCGTAACGGTCGCGCCGGCCCGCGTATTGTCGACCTGGCCCGCCGACACCGGGATCGGCGACTCCAGAAACTTCAGCGTGTACGTCATCTTCACGGCGTCGATGTTCAACGACACCACTTCGCCGCTGCCTGCGCCGCCCAGATAGGTGCTCCGGCCGATGTCGGCGTCGGCGGGGCAAAGCGAGCCCGCGGCGGCCGTCGACCCAGGCGGCCCTTGCACGCCGCAGCTCGATCCCGAGCACTGGTTCGCGTTGATTGCACCGGGATCGTCGGCTTTTCCTCCTCCGCAGGCGATCAAAAACGGCATGCTGGCAATGGCACATGCCAGCCATTTTGAATTGGCGTACATGCTGCTGTCTCCCTGATTCGTGTAATTTGCGAGCTAATTTCGCCGCGCGATTTAAGGCTGTCAATTGAACGAACCGTCTAAATAACCCGATTCAAACAGCGCTTTTTTCGCGGAGAGTCGCATGGCGCTTCGAAGCGCGCCTTTTAAAACAAAACAGCATTTTCTGACTGGACGGATTTTCCGTGTCGCCGCTAAGCCTTTAACGACGCGGGTCCGGAAAAGCGCATCTATCATCTTCGAACGCTCGTTCGTAAAAAAGTCCGGAATATCCCTATGCGGTAATAGATGCGTATGGTGATAAAGAGAGGAGCAGCAAATACCTGCTATAAGGACTGCTGGCGATAGTGAGAAAATTGAAAGGTATTAATTCGCGTTTGAATGAGGCGTTTCAAATTGCCGATTAACAAGCAAAAAAAGAAAAAGCCGGCGTTTGAATGCCGGCTTTGTGACGCGCAGGACGGCGGGCGCCGTCCGCTAGCGAAGGATCAACGTTTGAGGCCCGTGGCTTCGTCCGCGCCAATGGCGAGATTCATACACTGGATCGCCGCGCCCGAGGCGCCCTTGCCAAGATTGTCGAGCCGCGCGACCGTGACGAAGCGCTCTTCGTTGCCGAACACGAACAGATCGACGCGATTCGTGTCGTTGTTCGCCTGGACGTCGAAGAAGCCGCTGTCGAGGTTGTCGTCAGCGTTGAACGGCGCGACGCGCACGAACTGCTCGCCGCTGTAGTACTCGGCGAACAACGCTTGCACGTCTTGCGGCGTGGTCTGCTTGGACAGCTGGCCCGGGGTGAAGTACGTCGTCACGGCCAGGCCCTTGTAGAAGTTGCCGACGATCGGCGTAAAGACAGGCGCGCTCTTCAGGCCGGTGTGCGCGGCCATTTCCGGCAGATGCTTGTGCGTCAGACCGAGCGCGTAAGGACGCGGGCTGTCGAGCTTCGCGTTGCCGCCCGCTTCGTAGTCCGCGATCATTTTCTTGCCGCCGCCGCTGTAACCGGTGATCGAGTAGCTGTGCGCAGCGAATTCCGCCGACACGACACCGGCATCGACGAGCGGACGCATGGCCAGCACGAATGCCGACGCATGGCAGCCCGGCACGGCAATGCGCTTCGCGGTGCGCAGGCGCTCGCGCTGCGCGCGAGCCAGCTCGGGCAGACCGTACGCCCAGTCCGCGCTGGTGCGAAACGCGGTGCTCGCGTCGATCAGCACCGTGCGGTCATTCTCGACGAGCGACGCTGATTCGCGCGACGCAACGTCGGGCAGGCACAGAAAGGTGACGTCCGAAGCGTTGATGAGACGACGGCGCTCGTCGATATCCTTACGCTTCGCTTCTTCGATGCGGAGGATTTCAACGTCTGCGCGCTGCGACAGGTATTCGAAAATCTTCAGGCCGGTCGTGCCTTCCTGTCCGTCGACAAAAACTTTCGTGCTCATCTCGATCTCGCTGGCTGATAAAAACGGCGGGAAAACGCGGCGCTGGCTGCGCCGGAACGTTATTTTAAGACCGTGAGGCGGCGCGTGCGCGAAATTGGCCGAAAAACACGTTGCGCCGCAACAGTGACGCCGGCATGACAGGCGGCGTTTTTACGCACGCGCCAGGCGCCGCGGCGCGTTCATCCCGGCTGTCCCGCCTTCCAGCGCGCCGTCACGGCCGCGATCCGCGCGCCGAACACCTTTGCCGTGTCGAGATCGCCGGGTGGCGGCGCTTCGTCGGGCGTGGCGTCGGCAGGCGACTGCGACAGCAGGCCTGCGAAGCCGCCGACGAAATTCAGGTCGTTGCGCGTCGCCGCCTTCGTGTTGGCGGGCATCATGCCCATCCCTGCCCAGATCATGCCGTGCTGCATCGCGAGGGTGATGAAATACTGGATCGTCGAGAACTTGTCGCCGTTCATCGACCCCGAATTCGTGAAGCCCGCCGCCACCTTGTCCTTCCACTTTTGCGCGAACCACGGTTTCGAACTGGCGTCGGCGAATTTCTTGAAGTCGGCGGACGGGCCGCCCATGTAGGTCGGCGCGCCGAAAATGATGGCGTCGGCCGCGTCCAGCTCGGCCCAGGCCGCGTCGTCCAGTTCACCTACCGCGATCATCCTTGCGTCGGCGGCGCCGTCGAGCGTGCCCGCGAGCACGGCTTCCGCGAGCTTCTTCGTATGGCCGTAGCCGCTGTGATAGACGATGATGATTTTTGACATAGCCAGCTCCCTTGTTGCGAATAATGATGCGATTCGGAATGAACGGCCTTGAGCCTAGCTCATTCTGTCACCGCGCATGAGTGGTTCGAGACGCGGCAACGACTTCGCACTTATGGCTGATGCGAAAGACTAGCGGCCGTAGGTGACGGTCATTCGCGCGTAGCCGAGCGTCGCCGTGCGGATCTCGTGGTCGAACATCAGCGACGGCCGACCTTGCGCGAGCCTGAGATTGGACGTGTTCAGCGCGTAGACGGTGATCACATAGCGATGTGGCTTGCCGGGCGGCGGGCAGGGGCCTCCATAGCCGTCGATATCGAAGTCGTTGCGCGCCTCGACGGCGCCGACATTTTTAAGAAAGCCGGACGCGCTGGCGTTTTCGGGCAAACGGTCGACGTTGGCAGGAATGCCGACGACGGCCCAATGCCACCAGCCGCGTCCGGGCGAATCGGGATCGAACATGGTCACTGCGAAGCTGCGCGTGCCGTCGGGCGGGTTGTGCCAGTTCAATTGCGGCGAACGGTTAAGACCTTTGCAGTCGTTGCGGTCGAACACTTGCGCGTTGTCGACGGTGCCGCCTGCGCGAAGGCTGGCGCTCGTCACGGTGAATGCGGTGTCGGCAGAAGCCGCGCCGGCATGAAGTGCAAATGAACAGACGATGAGCAAAGCAACGCGCGATCGCGCGAAGAGCAGCGGCGGCAGAAACGGACGGGACGAACGAGACGAACGGGGCGGAACGACCGGGCAACGCAAGTGCATGTGCCGAATCTCCTGTCAGGCTCGTAAAGATTGTCCTTACGAGGGATTGTTATCCTTTTTTGTGCCCAAGCGACAAATCGAGTCTAACATTACATCTTACGAAGCCATTTGTGCTCGACGAGGGGCCAGTACAGCGCGAAATCGGCTATAGTCGCTGCAATCGTCTGTAGTTGCACGCAAGCAGACAAGTCCTAGAAATTTAGAACTAAGAACAGTTGCATGACTGAAGTTTCGGAGCGCGGATTGTCAGTTGAAGGGAGGGCCATGCAAGATCCAATCAGGGTCGTGGTCGCCGATGACCATCCAGTAATTCTCTTTGGTGCCGAACAGGCGTTGCTCAAGTTTCAGGGCATTCGTGTGGTCGCGCGCGCAAAGCAGTCCACTGAGCTGGTGAAGATATTGCAGACGACGCCGTGCGACGTACTCGTCACGGATCTCGCAATGCCAGGTGGACAATACGGCGACGGCTTACCGTTGATCGGTTACCTGCGTCGGAATTTTCCCGACCTGCCTATAGTCGTCCTGACGATGCTCGAAAACGCCGCGCTATTGAAGCGGCTGAGCGAGCTTGGTGTGATTTCCGTCGTCAATAAATCAGACGACCTAAGTCATATCGGTCTTGCAGTGCAGCACGTCAGCCGGCATATCGAATACATGAGCCCGTCGGTGAAGTTATCGCTCGATACGTTGCGCATGAATGCTGGCGGCAAGAGCGAGGAGGTGATTCTGTCGAAGCGCGAGTTGGAAGTCGTGCGGCTCTTTGTGTCGGGAATGACCATCAAGGAAATTTCCGAGCAGCTGAACCGCAGCATTAAGACGATCAGCACGCAAAAGAACACCGCAATGCGCAAGCTCGGACTCGAAAGGGATTCCGAACTATTTCAGTATGCGCAGAGTAATGGCTTGATGAATCTGTCGTCGTATGCGCCGGGTGAGGCGGATACTGGCAGTTCGTCGCAGGGAAGTTCTTAAGCGCTAACGCGGAAGCTGGCCGTCGGTTCTCAAACCGGGACGGCGGATCAAACAAAAACGCCGCCTGTCGTGAGACAGGCGGCGTTTTCGTATGGCGCGCTGAGTCCGGTTGCTCGCTTATTGCGGTGCCGCCGTCGCGCCGCCGTGCGCTGCCGACCACTCGGCAGGCGCGTGCAGGAATTTTTCGACTTCGTCGAGCGTCTTCGTTTCGAAGTAGCCCTGTTGCTTCGCGACGCGCAGCACGTCCCACCACGTGGCGAGCGCGTGCAGGTCGACGTCGATATCCTTCAGCACCGACACGCTTTCCTTGAAGATGTTGTAGTGGAACAGCACGAAGCAATGGTTCACCTGCGCGCCCGCCGTGCGCAACGCATTGATGAAGTTGATCTTGCTGCGGCTGTCGGTGGTCAGATCTTCGACCAGCAGCACGCGCTGACCTTCCGTCAACAGACCTTCGATCTGCGCATTGCGGCCAAAACCCTTCGGCTTCTTGCGCACATATTGCATCGGCACCATCAGGCGGTCCGACAGCCAGGCGGCGAACGGAATGCCCGCCGTTTCACCGCCGGCGACGGCGTCGATCTGCTCGTAGCCGACGTCGCGCAGAATCGTCGCTTCTGCCATTTCCATCAGGCCGCGGCGCACGCGCGGATATGAAATCAACTTGCGGCAGTCGATATATACCGGGCTCGCCCAGCCGGAAGTGAAGATGTACGGTTTTTCCGCGTTGAAATGCACTGCCTGGACTTCCAGCAGCATTTTGGCGGTCGTGTCGGAGATCGTCTGGCGATCGAAGCCTGTCATGGGCGAATCCTTCGGTGTGGTGAGCTTGGAGGGCGGGCGCGGGGCCCTGTGGCGCAGCAGGCGTAACGTTTCGCGCCTGGTGGGCGAGACATGCCGGACGAGTTGAGAAACCGGCCGGTTTGCTGCGCGCGTAGCCCGATATTTTACCCGATTCGGACTGTTCCCAGGGCGCGAGGCGGCGAAAGCGGGTAGGCGCCAGATAGGCACGGCCGCCGGACGTGCGTTTCGCCTATGCATTCTGGCCGGGTTGTGACGCCAATCTGGCGCCTTTACACTCACGGCAAATTTTCACAGACGGCCTTCGGATGGCCTTCTGCTCACGTCTGCTGCAAGGTTGCCGCCCATGAATATCGCCCCTTCCACGACCCAGGCCGCGCCGGCCGCCCGTCCCGGCTATGCGGCGCGCGCGCTGATTGCGTCGGTGCTCGGCTACGCGATGGATGGCTTCGATCTGCTGATCCTCGGCTTCATGCTGCCTGTCATCGCTGCCGACTTGCAGCTTTCATCGACGCAGGCCGGGTCGCTGGTGACATGGACGCTGGTCGGCGCGGTCGCGGGCGGCGTGATTTTCGGCGTGTTGAGCGATTATTTCGGCCGCGTGCGCATGCTGACGTGGACGATTCTCATCTTCGCCGTCTTCACGGGCCTGTGCGCGCTCGCGCAAGGTTACGGCGATCTGCTCGCGTACCGGACCATCGCGGGCATCGGGCTGGGCGGCGAGTTCGGCATCGGCATGACCCTCGTGGCGGAGGCCTGGCCAGCGGCACAGCGGGCGCGCGTGTCGTCGTATGTCGGGCTTGGCTGGCAACTGGGTGTGCTGGCGGCGGCGCTGCTTACGCCTTTGCTGCTGCCCGTGATCGGCTGGCGCGGGATGTTCGCGCTCGGGCTGCTGCCTGCTGTCGTGTCGTTTTTCGTGCGGCGGCGCGTCGAGGAACCGGCGCTTTTCACCGAGCGGGTCGCGCGCGGCATGCGCAAGGCTCCGATGAAACTGCTTGTCGCCGACGCCCGCACGACCTGCGCAAGCGTAGGCGTTGCGATTCTGTGCTCGGTGCAAAACTTCGGCTACTACGGCCTGATGATCTGGCTACCCAGTTATCTGTCGAAGACCTTCGGCTACTCGCTGACGCGCTCCGGGCTGTGGACGGCCGTCACGGTGCTCGGCATGGCCGCCGGTATCTGGCTGTTTGGCGTCGCGGCTGACCGCCTCGGCCGCAAACCCGCGTTTCTGTTCTACCAGGCGGGCGCCGTGGTGATGGTGTTCGTTTACTCACAACTGGGCACCCCGTTCGCGCTGCTGATTGGCGGCGCGGTGATGGGCATGTTCGTGAACGGGATGATCGGCGGCTATGGCGCGTTGATCTCCGAGCTGTATCCGACCGAGGCCCGCGCCACCGCGCAGAACGTGTTGTTCAACATCGGGCGCGCAGTTGGCGGGTTCGGGCCTGTCGCCGTCGGCGCGCTGGCCGCGCGGTTTTCGTTCGCGGCGGCGCTCGGCATGCTCGCTTCGATCTACATCCTCGACATTCTCGCCACGCTCTTTTTGATCCCGGAACGCCGCGGCGCAACGCTCGAATAAGGCCCCGCCGCCACGTCGCGAAGGGCGGGGTGGAAGTGTTTTCATGCCGCGCTGCAGCAAGCGCCGGCGCGGTTGCGGCTTATCCATCCGGTACAAAACCTACCCCGAATCGTCGCATCCGGGGTGTACACTAATCGACCCGAAAAAGCTCAGCGCCGTTTGCTTTCCGCTGAGGTTTGACGCCGCGCCTAACCGGCGCACGCGAGAATCGCCGCCGTCGAGCAACCCGTCGACATTGGCCAGCGCAGCACGTGACATTGAGCCGGGCCCAATTATCAACGTCTCGCAGGTTAGAAAATGGACGAACAACTGAAGCAAAGCGCTCTCGCATATCACCAGAATCCGAAGCCCGGCAAGATTTCGGTCACCCCGACCAAGCCGCTTTCGAACCAGCTGGACCTGTCGCTCGCGTATTCGCCGGGCGTCGCAGCCGCGTGCATGGCCATCTTCGACGAGCCGCTCGACGCGCAGAAGTACACGTCGCGCGGCAACCTCGTCGGCGTGATCACGAACGGCACGGCCGTGCTGGGTCTCGGCAATATCGGGCCGCTCGCCGCGAAGCCGGTGATGGAAGGCAAGGGCTGTCTCTTCAAGAAGTTCGCCGGCATCGACGTATTCGATATCGAGCTGAACGAGTCCGATCCCGACAAACTCGTCGACGCGATCGCGATGCTGGAGCCGACGCTCGGCGGCATCAACCTCGAAGACATCAAGGCGCCCGAATGCTTCTACATCGAGAAGAAGCTGCGCGAGCGCATGAAGATTCCCGTTTTCCACGACGACCAGCACGGCACGGCGATCATTGCGTCGGCGGCGATTCTCAACGGCCTGAAAGTGGTCGGCAAGAAGCTGGAAGAGGTCACACTGGTGTGCTCGGGTGCGGGCGCGGCGGCGATCGCCTGTCTGGACCTGCTCGTGAATCTGGGCCTGTCGAAGAAAAACGTGCTCGTCGTCGATTCGAAGGGCGTGATCTACGAAGGCCGCGGCAATCTGGACCCGTCGAAGGAACGTTACGCGGCCAACACCGAAGCGCGCACACTGGCTGACGCGATCAAGGGCGCGGACGTGTTTCTCGGCTGCTCGAGCGCGGGCGTGCTGAAGCCGGAAATGGTCAAGGAGATGGGCACGCAACCGCTGATTCTCGCGCTCGCGAACCCGGAGCCGGAAATCCGCCCGGAAGAAGCGAAGAAGGTGCGCCCGGACTGTATCGTTGCGACGGGCCGTTCGGACTATCCGAACCAGGTCAACAACGTGCTGTGCTTCCCGTTCATCTTCCGCGGCGCACTGGATGTCGGCGCGACGACGATCACGGAAGAAATGAAGCTCGCGTGCGTGCGCGCGATCGCCGAACTCGCGGAAGAAACCGATCAGGGCGACGAAGTCGCGAAGGCGTACGAAGGCCACTCGCTTGAATTCGGCCCCGACTACCTGATTCCGAAGCCGTTCGATCCGCGTCTGATCATCAAGATCGCGCCCGCCGTTGCGCAGGCCGCGATGGATTCGGGCGTCGCGACGCGCCCGATTCAGGACATGGACGCGTACCGCGAGCAACTCGGCGCAACCGTCTACCGCACGGGCATGGTGATGCGCCCGGTGTTCGCGGCAGCGAAGGCGCAACCGGCGCGCATCGTGTTCGCGGAAGGTGAGGACGAGCGCGTGCTGCGCGCCGCGCAATTCGTGCTGCTCGAAAAGATCGCGAAGCCTATCCTGGTCGGTCGCCCGAGCGTGATCGAGATGCGTTTGAAGAAGATGGGCTCGAAGCTCAAGTGCGGCGAGGATGTCGAGATCGTCAATCCGGAAGACGATCCGCGTTATCAGAAGAGCTGGCAGGCGTATCACGAGATCGGCGCGCGCGAAGGCGTCACGCCGGAAGTCGCGAAGGCCGCGATGCGCAAGTTCAACACGCTGATCGGCGCGATTCTCGTGCATCTCGGCGACGCGGACGGCATGATTTGCGGTCTGATCGACACGTATCACGAGCATCTGAAATTCGTCGAGCAGGTGCTGGGCAAGGCGGAAAAGGTGGACAACTTCGCCGCGATGAACCTGCTGATGTTGCCGGGCCGCAACCTGTTCATCAGCGACACCTATGTGAACGAAGTGCCGACGGCCGAACAGCTCGCCGACATGACGATCCTCGCGGCGCGCGAGATCGAGAAGTTCGGCATCGCACCGAAGGTCGCGCTGCTGTCGAACTCGAACTTCGGCAGCGTCCCGTCGTCGTCTTCGGCACGCATGGCGGCCGCACGCAAGCTGATCGCGGAACGCGCGCCGCATCTCGAAGTGGACGGCGAAATGCACGGCGACGCCGCATTGTCGGAAGCGGTGCGCAAGGCCGCCTTCCCCGGCACGACGCTGACGGGCGAAGCGAACCTGCTGATCATGCCGAACGTCGAAGCAGCGAACATCACGTACAACCTGCTGAAGATGATCGGCGGCGAAGGCGTGACGGTCGGTCCGTTCCTGCTCGGCGCTGCGAAGCCGGTGCACATCCTGACGCCGGCGGCGACGGTGCGCCGGATCATCAACATGACGGCGGTCGCTTCGGCGAACGCCAACGTGGACCGTAACGTCGCGAAGTAGTCTTCGTTCGTTGATGCGATGAAAAAAGGGCACCGCGAGGTGCCCTTTTTATTTCAGGAGTGGCAGAAGGTTATGCCACGTGCCGCTCGACACCGCCCGTCGGCGCGCGCCACTTCGCGAGCAACGACGCCCACTTGGCCCGCACGCCCTTCAGGTTGTTCTCCTTGACGTGGCCATAACCGCGAATCGCATCCGGCAGATTCGCCAGTTCGACAGCCAGAGCACGCTTTTCCGCCGTGAGCCCGCCGACCAGTTCATGCACGAGCGTCTCGTACTCGACGATCAGCGCCCGTTCGGTGCGACGCTCCTCCGTCCTGCCGAACACATCGAGCGCGGTGCCGCGCAGGAACTTCATCTTCGCGAGCACGTGCATCGCGTTGAGCATCCATGGACCGTACTGCTTCTTCACCAGATGCCCATGCGCGTCCTTCTTCGACGTGGCGGGCGGCGCGAGGTGGAACTTGAGCTTCCAGTCGCCCTCGAAATTCGCCTTCAGCTTCTCGACGAACGCCGGGTCCGAATAGAGCCGCGCCACTTCATACTCGTCCTTGTACGCCATCAGCTTGTGCAGATTCTTCGCGACGGCTTCCGTCAACGACATCTGGCCGTCGGCGGCATCGAGCTTCGTTTCGGCGGCCCGCACTGTTTCGACCAGCTTGCGGTAACGCGCCGCGTACGCTTCGTTCTGGTACTCGACGAGATACTGCGCGCGTTTGTCGATTAGCGTATCGAGTGCCTTCGGCGTATGCAGCGAAACGATCTTGCTGTTCGCGGCATTCGCGGTGTTGCCCTCGTCGATACGATCTTGCATCCGCGCGAGCTTGCGCACGGTAGCCAGATCGTGAGCCGCGCGACGGCCCCATTCGAACGCTGCGCGATTCTTCTCGACCTGCACGGCATTCAGCTCGATCGCGCGAATCAGCGACTCGTGCGTGAGCGGCAACCAACCCTTTTGCCATGCGTAGCCGAGCACGAACGGGTTCGTGTAGATCGCGTCGCCGAGCAGCGCAACCGCGAAGTGATTCGCATCGACGGCGGCCACATGCTCGTCGCCCGCCGCCGCGCGCACGTCCGCATCCGCGCTCGCGCCGGGGAAGCGCCAGTTCGGGTTCTTGATGAATTCCGCGGTCGGGGTCGGCGCGCTGTTCAGCACGACGTGCGTTTGACCGGCCTGCATCCGCGACACGCATTCGTCGCTGGCCGTCACCAGCGAGTCGCAGCCGATCACCAGATCCGCTTCGCCCATCGCGATACGGGTTGCGTGGATGTCGGCGGGCTGGTTCGCGATCTGCACGTGGCTCATCACGGCGCCGCCCTTTTGCGCCAGGCCCGTCACGTCGAGTACGGTGACGCCTTTGCTTTCGAGATGCGCCGCCATGCCGAGCAACGCACCGATCGTCACGACGCCCGTGCCGCCGACGCCCGTCACCAGCACGCCATATGGCCGCGCGATCGCCGGAATCTCGGGATCGGGAACGGGCGGCATCGCGTCGCCCGCAACGCCCGACGCCTTCGGCTTGCGCAGTTGCCCGCCTTCGACCGTCACGAAGCTCGGGCAGAAGCCCTTCAGACACGAATAGTCCTTGTTGCAGGTGGACTGGTTGATCTGCCGCTTCGTGCCGTACTCGGTTTCGAGCGGCTCGACGGACAGGCAGTTCGACTGCACCGAGCAATCGCCGCAGCCCTCGCAAACCGCCTCGTTGATCACGACGCGCTTCGCCGGATCGGGATAGGCGCCGCGTTTCCGGCGGCGGCGCTTCTCCGTCGCGCAGGTCTGGTCGTAGATCAGGATCGTCGTGCCTTCGATCTCGCGCAGTTCGCGCTGCACGTCGTCGAGCTGGTCGCGATGATGAATCGTGATGCCGGGCGCAAGGCCGACGTTCGCGTGGTACTTCTCCGGCTCATCGGTGACGATCACAATCTTCTTCGCGCCTTCAGCGGCGAGCTGATGCGTGATCTGCGGCACCGTCAGCACACCGTCGACGGGCTGGCCGCCCGTCATCGCGACGGCGTCGTTGTAGAGAATCTTGTACGTGATGTTTGCCTTCGACGCGATCGCCGCGCGAATCGCGAGCAGGCCCGAATGGAAGTACGTGCCGTCGCCGAGATTGGCGAACACGTGCTTGTCGTTCGTGAACGGCGCCTGGCCGACCCACGCGACGCCTTCGCCGCCCATCTGGCTGAACGTGCTGGTGCTGCGGTCCATCCACACGGTCATGTAGTGGCAGCCGATGCCCGCCATCGCGCGCGAGCCTTCGGGCACATTCGTCGACGTGTTGTGCGGACAGCCGGAGCAGAACCAGGGCTTGCGCTCCGCTTGAACGCGCGGGCGCGCGAGCGCCTTTTCTTTCGCTTCGATCACAGCGATGCGCGTGGCAATGCGCGCGCGCACGTCGGACGGCAGGTCGAACTTGTCGAGCCGCGTCGCAATCGCCTTCGCGATCAACGCGGGCGACAGTTCGTAGTGCGCGGGCAGCAGCCAGTTGCCCATTGGCACCGACCATTCGCCGCCTGCACCGTCCTTTTCGTCGAACTTGCCGAACACGCGCGGACGCTGCGCATCGGGCCAGTTGTACAACTCTTCCTTGATCGCGTATTCGAGAATCTGCCGCTTCTCTTCGACCACCAGAATCTCTTCGAGCCCGCGCGCGAATGCCTGCGCGCCTTGCGCTTCGAGCGGCCACACGCAGCCGACCTTGTACAGCCGGATGCCGATGCGCGAGCAGGTTTCGTCGTCGAGTCCGAGGTCGGTCAGCGCCTGGCGCACGTCGAGATACGCCTTGCCGCCCGTCATGATGCCGAAGCGCGCGTTCGGCGAATCGATCTCGACGCGATCGAGCTTGTTCGCGCGCACGTAAGCGAGCGCGGCGTACCACTTGTAGTCGAGTAGACGCGCTTCCTGCACGAGCGGCGGATCGGGCCAGCGAATGTTGAGCCCGCCTTCGGGCATCGCGAAGTCGGTTGGCAGAATGATTTGCGTGCGGTGCGGGTCGATATCGACGGAAGCCGATGATTCGACCACGTCGGTCACGCACTTCATCGCGACCCACAGGCCCGAGTAGCGGCTCATCGCCCAGCCGTGCAGGCCGAAGTCCAGATATTCCTGCACGTTCGACGGAAACAGCACGGGCAGGCCGCAGGCCTTGAACAGATGTTCCGACTGATGCGCGAGCGTCGACGATTTGGCGGCGTGATCGTCGCCGGCGAGCACCAGGACGCCGCCGTGTCGCGACGAACCGGCCGAATTGCCGTGCTTGAACACGTCGCCCGAGCGATCGACGCCGGGGCCTTTGCCGTACCACATCGAGAACACGCCGTCGTATTTGGCGCTGGGATAGAGATTGACCTGCTGCGAGCCCCACACGGCGGTGGCGGCGAGGTCTTCGTTGACGCCCGGCTGGAATACGACCTGGTGCGCGGCGAGATGCTTCTTCGCTTTCCACAGCGACAGGTCGAGACCGCCGAGCGGCGATCCGCGATAGCCGGAAATGAACCCGGCGGTGTTGAGCCCGGCGGCCCGGTCGCGTTCCTGCTGCAGCATCGGCAGACGGACCAGCGCCTGGATGCCGCTCATGTACGCGCGGCCGCGTTCAAGCGTGTATTTGTCGTCGAGCGTGACGGACGTCAGCGCGGCTTCGAGCGAGGCTCGCTGACCGGCGTCTAGCGGGGCATTCATTATGTGTACTCCTCCACCCAGTTTGGGATCACCAAAATCTGCTTGGCCTCGGCATCTTGTGAATGCTTCGGCCGGGGTCGCCATGTTGACGGCTTTCGTTCGATGGTAGCACTGGTGAAAACCCGCCGCCTATCGTCGAAAACACCACGATGCGAGACCGCGAACGAACAAAATGTCACCCGTATGACCGCGCGCGAGCTTTTTCATTTGATGGTGTTACAGGGTGTAAAAGCTTGAAACGCTTGGAACCGGGCTTGAAACGTCGGTCTAAACTCCCCATCTGCACGAATCGCAACGTTCCGCATGCTGCGGAGCTTCGCTGTGCAGTCGAACAAGGAGTACGCATGAACACGAAACACATCCAGACCTTCCTGATGGTCTCGGCGGCATTCTTCGCGATGAGCGCGCCGATGCGCCCGAACAGCGCCAATGCGCTCGCGAATGCCGTCACGCGCACCACGCAGGTCGCCGCGACGACGGCCGCCGTGAAACAGCGGCGTGAGTCCGACGAAACGGAGCAGCGTGGCTGACGCGCTCTGGCGGGTGATCGGATGATCATCCGCGGCGCGTGACAGTCGAGAGCCGGTTGAGTTAGGAGCGCCGGTTCCAAAATGCGAAAGGCGAGGAACGTACGTTCCTCGCCTTTTTCTTATTTGGCTCTAACCCTTGCGCAGCGTGTCAGGCCTTGTCCTGCACGACACCGCGACGAATCTGATCCAATTCGATCGATTCGAACAGCGCCTTGAAGTTACCCTCGCCGAAGCCCTGGTTGCCCTTGCGCTGGATGATCTCGAAGAAGATCGGTCCGATCTGGTTCTCGGTGAAAATCTGCAGTAGCAGGTCTTCGCGCGCGCCGTCGATCAGAATCTTGCGCTTGCGCAGTTCATCGAGCGGCTCGCCGTGATTCGGCACGCGGCGATCGACGAGCTCGTAGTACGTGTCGATCGTATCGAGCAGCGAAATGTTCGCGCCGCGCAGGCCGTCGACGGTTGCGTAAATGTCGTTCGTGCCGAGCGCGATATGCTGAATGCCTTCGCCGTGGTACGCGTCGAGGTATTCCTGGATCTGGCCCGCTGTTTCCGAACCTTCCTCATTGATCGGAATGCGGATCTTGCCGCACGGCGACGTCATCGCCTTCGACTTGACGCCCGTCACCTTGCCTTCGATATCGAAGTAGCGCACTTCGCGGAAATTGAACAGACGCTCGTAGAACTCGGCCCATTCCTGCATGCGTCCGCGATGGACGTTGTGTGTCAGGTGATCGATATAGGTGAGGCCGTGGCCGACGGGATTCGGATTCGCGCCCGGAATCGGTTCGAAGTCGACGTCATAGATATTGATGTCGCCGATGCTGTTCGGCGCCGCGCCGTTCTTGCCGCGCCAGCGGTCGACGAAATAGATCAGCGAGTCGCCGATCCCCTTGATGGCCGGAATGTTCAGTTCCATCGGGCCCGTCTTGTTGTCGAAGCCCCATGCGCCGAGTTCGAGCGCGCGCTGATACGCCTTCGCCGCGTCCTGCACGCGGAACGCGATCGCGCAGATCGACGGCCCGTGCAGGCGCGTAAAGCGCTGTGCAAACGAGTCGGGCTCGCCGTTGACGATAAAGTTGATCTCGCCCTGACGGTACAGCGTCACGTTCTTGTGACGATGCTTCGCTATCGCCGTGAAACCCATGCGCTCGAACAGCTTGCCGAGCGCGACGGGGTCCGGCGCGGTGTATTCGATGAACTCGAAGCCGTCGGTGCCGACGGGATTTTCCCAGGTAGAAACCTTCATGTCTGTCTCCTCGACTATGTGCGGGGCGCATCGCGCGATCTGATGAAGAACAGTGTAGTTGCCGGTTCAGGAAGAAAACTTGCGAAATTAATCGGCGAACACTACGCTCGGGCTATTTTCTGGCGTGCGATACGCCTTGGATGGCAGAACATGGCTCAAATTGAGATAGACGCGATCGACCGGCGCATTCTCGCGATTCTTCAGGAAAACGGGCGGCTGTCGAATCAGGAGATCGCCGAGCGGGTGAACCTGTCGCCGAGTCCGTGCTTGCGGCGCATCCGCAGGCTGGAGGAAATCGGTGTGATTCGCGGTTATGTCGCCCTGCTGGATTCCCAAATGCTCGGGCTCGATCTGCTCGCCTACGTCAATGTGCGGCTGGAAAAGCGTGGCGGTCCGGCACTCAGCGCACGCGCCGACGGCACGCCGGGGCGTGCGGGCGCGACGCATTCGGAACTGTTCCGCGTGGCTGTGCAGGGCTGGCCAGAGGTGGTCGCGTGCTACGCGATGACGGGCGATATGGATTACCTGCTGCGCGTGCAGGTGCGCGACATGGCGCACTTTTCGCGATTTGTGCAGGACCAGTTGCTGCGGCATCCGTCGGTGATCGATGTGAAGTCGAGCTTCTCGCTGGAGAAGTTCAAGGAGACGACCGCGCTGCCGATTTGACGCCTGCGTTGGACAAAACAAAAGGGCGGCTCCGTGAAGAGCCGCCCTTTCTGGATGTTCCGTTTCGCTGAAGTTTACGCGGCGATTGCGGTCGGAATGAACGATTCGATCAGCTTCGACGTGTTACGCGCCTGGCGCTTGAGCACATAGTCGAACACGGCGGCCTGTTCCTGCAGCATCTCGGAGATGATGCTGTTCTGATCCGCAGGCGCTAGCGTCAGGTAGGCGTCGGCTTCGCCGTACGCGTACTCGATCTTCATGCCAGCCTTCTTGGCGATGTGCATCATTGTCGTGTTGCGCGACAGGCAGTGGATATACAGCGTTGTGACGTGCGTGTTGCGGCTGCGGATGGCGGCGCGCTCGAACAGCTTCGTACCGATTCCCTGGCCGCGTACGCTTTCCGACACCGACACGCCGAATTCAGCGGTGCGCGTGTCGCCCTCAGCGGGCAGATAAGCCAGATGGCCAACGCCGACCAGTTGCAGATGGCGGTCGAACACGCCGAACACGGTATCGCGGCTGAAATCCAGCATGCGAACGTAGTTTTCGATGACGTGGTTCGGCGTGACCTGACCGAAGCGCAGCAGGCGATCGTCTTCGTCGAGTTCGAGGAAGTGAGCGAGCAGACGCTCGCGGTCTTTCTCGCTGAGTTCCCGGATCAGAACAGGCGCGCGGCCAGCGACGTTCAACGAGCGATCGACGACGATCGGCTCGGCGGCGCGGACAGTTTGCAGATTCATGGTGGGTTCTCCTTTAGCTATGCGGCATGACGCGCCGCAATAAGCATTCTAATGGAAAACCCGAGGTCTTACTGGGGAAAACCCTGAGACAAGCCGAGCACGACGTCTAAAATTATGCTCGGCTTTGATTATGTTATTGATTTTTAAGTAAAATATTTTAAATGGCTACGTGCTTGGACTGCGTCGTGTTGTCACAACGACGGCACGGTTATTGCTGCACGACAGCATCCGCACGGGGCCCTGCGAGCGGCGGCGCGGATCTCAGCGACCGCCAGCGTCCCCATCCGATGCACTTGCGGCCAGCCCGTGATCCACCATCGCGACCACCTGTTCCGCGAATTCCCGATAACCCATCCGGCCGCCCGGCTTGAGCCAGGTGAACGTCCAGTTGATCATGCCGAAGACCATCATCGTGAGGGCCGTCTGGTTTTCGCGCGCCACGCGTTCGGGGTACGCGCGCGCCAGTTGCCGGGCGAACGCGGCGACCACGTCGCGCTGGCGGTTCAGGATGATCTCCCGCTGCGACTCGACCAGATATTTGACGTCGTTCAACAGCGCGACGTGCCGGCTGTGCGACGTCTCGTACTCGGAAAGGAACGCGCGGATCAGCTCGGCGAAGGTTTCGCGTTCAGTGAGTCCGCGGCGCTGGCTCGCGCCTTCGACCTCGGCGATGATCAGCATCAGTCGCTTCGTGTAGCGGTCGAGCAGGTCGAAGAGAATCGCTTCCTTGCTCTCGTAATAGTGATAGAGGCGCGCTTTGGACGTGCCGCTCGCCGCAGCCAGATCGGCCATCGACGTGCTGGGATAGCTCGTTTGAGCGAATTTCTCTGCGGCCAGATCGAGGATCTGGTCGCGCTGGCTTTCATGGTCTGGGGCTCGTGTACGGGCCATGATTGTTCTGTTTGGTCTTATACGGGAGAAAGGGTGGTGCGCGTGACGTGCATTTCGAGCGAACGCCAGTTATCCGCGTCGCCGCGCAACTGCAACTGGCCCGCGGCCGCGAGCTCGCGCATCCGCCACAGCACGAGCTTGTCGCTGACCAGCAAGCCGTTGTGCGCCGCCATCACGCAAGCCGCGACGCGCCCGGCGGCCTGCCAGCCGTCGACGGCGTACTGGAGGACCAGCGCGTCCAGTTCGGCGAACGTGCCGGTCGTCAAGGTGTCGTCGTGCCAGCGGCGCAGTTCGGCATCGACGAGTTTCACTTCCTGCCATTCGAGCGCGAGCCTGCCGATGCGCAGCACCGAAACAGGCGCGGCCTCGGGCAGGTACTTTTGCAACAGATCGGGGGCGAACATGCCGACTGACGTCGCGCGATCGGAACGGCGGAGCGGGGCGCTTGCGTCGCCCGTCAGGTCGTCGATCGACAGGCGCACTTCGTTGAGCCGCTGCGGCAACTCGCGCAGATGGAAGCACACGCGGCGCAGCGTCAGCTGATCGGCGGCGCTCTGACCGTGCCAGACGACCACATGCGCCGTACCGTCGACCACCGCTTTCAGCTCCTTCGCCTGCTGTTCCAGCTCGGCGAGGAAATCGCGGGTGGTGTCGCCGGTCACGCCGCGCCAGAAGTCGGCGCGTATCTGCGGCGCTTCGTCGATGCCATGCAGCGGACCAACGGCCAGATCGTCGCGCAGGGCCAGCACGATGTCTGCGCGACGCGCCTGATCGAGCGCCTCGCGTAGAGAATCGGCGGCGACGTCGCCATTGGTGATGTGGATCGTGCTCATGGTCATTGACGGGCGGTTCGTGCGCCCTTTGAGCGCAGCTCGGTCGCGCAGGTTGGTCAAGTAACGGAAAAGGCCGCTCGTCCAGGGAATGCGTTTCCCATGACGAGCGGCCCCTAGTGTAAGCGGATCGCGTGTGTGCCGAAAGCGACGATGCGCACGTACGGTGCATGGCGCACTGCGCCATGCGGACATCAGCGTTCGTCGTAGCTAACCACGACCTTGTCGCTGACGGGATGGCACTGACAGGTCAGCACGTAGCCGTCGCGGATTTCGTGTTCCTCCAGCGTGTAGTTCTTTTCCATCTTCACTTCGCCTTCGAGCACCTTCGCGCGGCAGGTGCAGCAGACGCCGCCCTTGCACGCATACGGCAGCGCGAGTCCGGCGCGCAGCCCCACGTCGAGCACGCTCAAACCCTGATACGGCAACTTCAGCTTGCGTTTCTTGCCGTCGAGGACGATTTCGAGGTCGGCGGTCGGCGTATCGTCGGTGATTTCCGCGACGGGCACCCCGGCTTGCGGCAGCGGCGTGCCGAAACGCTCGACGTGCACCTTCGCCTGCGGCACGCCCGCTGCCTTCAGCGCCGCTTCGGCGGCATCCATCATCGGCCCGGGGCCGCAGATGAAGGCTTCGTCGATCGAGTCCGCAGGCACCAAGGTCTGGAGGAACGACTCGCACTTCGCCTGGTCGAGCACGCCGTTGAACAGCTCGACGTCCTGGATATCGTCGGACAGCACGTGATACAACACGAAGCGGTTCATGAACCGGTTCTTCAGATCCTCGAGCTCTTCGGCGAACATGATCTGATCGACGCTGCGGTTGCCGTAGATCAGCGTGAACGTGCTGCGCGGCTCGATTTCGAGTGTTGTCTTGACGATGGCCAGCACGGGCGTGATACCGGAACCGCCCGAGAACGCGACGTACTGCTTGCCGTGATCGGCGTTCAGGTGCGTGAAGAAGCGCCCGTCCGGCGTCATCACGTCGAGCATATGGCCGGGTTGCAGCGTATCGAACGCGAAGTTCGAGAAGCGGCCGCCGCGCACGCGCTTGATGCCGATGCGCAACTCGCCGTCGCGGTCGTAATCGGTGACGCCGACGCAGATCGAATACGAACGGCGCGTTTCCTCACCGTCGATATGCGTCTTCAGCGTGACGAACTGGCCCTGCGTGAAGCGATACTGCTCGCGCAGTTCGGCGGGGACTTCGAAGGCGACGGAGACCGCATCGGCGGTTTCGGGCCGCACTTCCCGGATGCGCAGCGGATGAAATTGCGGGGTGGCCATATCAGTACGGTTTGAAATAGTCGAAGGGTTCGCGGCAGTCGATGCAGCGGTACAGCGCCTTACAGGCTGTCGAGCCGAATTGCGCGAGGCGCTCGGTGTGCTTCGAGCCGCAGCGCGGGCAGGCGGGCGCGGGCAGCGAGCGGGGAACGAAGCGGATCACTTTTTCTTTCGATCCACCGTTCGCACTGGCGTCGCCGCTGCCGCAGTTGCCCGTCGGCGGTGCGATGCCGTAGGCGCGCAGCTTGTCGCGGGCGTCGTCGGTGATCCAGTCGGTGGTCCAGGCGGGCGCGAGTACGGTTTCGACGCGATACGGCGCGAAACCCGCTGCGTCGAGCGCATGGCCGATGTCTTCCGCAATTTGCGACATCGCCGGGCAGCCCGAGTAAGTCGGCGTGATGACGACTTCGAGCGCGCCGTCGGCGGCGCGGCGCACGTCGCGCAAAATGCCCAGTTCGCGAATCGACACGACGGGGATTTCCGGGTCGGGCACGGCTTCGAGCACGGCCCACGCCTGGGCGAGCGCGTGATCCGGGGCCACGGCGGCGGTTTGAGCGGTCGACGTCATCGTTGGACTCACCTGTTGGATCGACGGATTACCAGCTTGCGCCTGGATGCTGGCGCGCGAGGCTTTGCATTTCGGCAAGCAGGAAGCCCATGTGCTCCGAATGCTCGCCGTGCTTACCCGTCGTGATGTGCTTGACGGGTTCGGGCAGCTTCAGCGTCGCTTCGTCGAGCGCGGCGCGCACGTCTTCGAGCCACAGCGCTTCCAGTTCGGACGTCTTCGGACCGATACCGGCAGCGGCGATCGCGTCTTCCGTCGCGTCCGCGCTGAAGAATTCACGCGTGTACGGCATCAGATAATCGAGCGCAGCCTGTGCACGGCGATGCGATTCGTCCGTGCCGTCGCCGAAACGCACGAGCCACTCGTGCGAGTGATGCACGTGGTACTGCGTTTCCTTGATCGACTTGGCGGCGATGGCGGCTAACTGGTCATCCGACGAACCCGTCAAAGCCGACCACACGTGCAGCATCAGCGTCGAGTACAGGAAGTTGCGCACGATCGTGACCGCGTAATCCTTGTCGGCGCGCGCCGTGCCGGCGAGAGGCCCGACATGCGGCAGCTCGGCCAGCGTGTAGTTCGCGAATTCGCGCTCGACCCGGAAGAACGCGTAGTCGTCTTCCGTGCGGCTTTTGCCCGTCAGCGTTTTTTCGAGATCGGCGGCGTGCGTGTACAGCAGGCGTGCCTGGCCGACCAGGTCGAGGCTCATGTTCGACAGCGCGATGTCTTCTTCGAGAATCGGTCCGTGTCCGCACCATTCCGCATTGCGCTGACCGAGGATCAGCGCGGTGTCGGCGAGGCGCAGCACGTAGGCAAGGTGTTGAGGCGTAGTGGTCATGACGCGCGCTTACATGTGGTTGACTTCGTCGGGCAACTGATAGAACGTCGGGTGGCGATAGATCTTGTCCGCCGCCGGTTCGAACAGTTCTGCCTTGTCGTCAGGCGCCGATGCCGTGATCGCCGACGACGGCACCACCCAGATGCTCACGCCTTCCTGCCGGCGGGTGTAGACATCGCGCGCCATGCGCAGCGCCATCGACGCGTCCGAGGCGTGCAGGCTGCCGCAATGCTTGTGGTCGAGTCCCTGCTTGCTGCGCACGAAGACTTCCCAGATCGGCCATTCCTTGTTCATCGCTATCTCCTACCAGTCCTTCCAGATTTGGGGCGCCACTCAGGCGGCGTGTTGCTGCGCGCGCTGGCGCTGTTTTTCGGCATGGGCGAGGGCGGCTTCGCGGACCCAGGCGCCGTCGTTGTGCGCCTTTACGCGCGTGGCGAGGCGTTCCTTGTTGCAGGGGCCGTCGCCGTTGACGACACGCCAGAATTCATCCCAGTCGAGGTCGCTGTAGTCGTAGTGGGCGCGTTCTTCGTTCCACTTCAGCTTCGGGTCCGGCAGCGTCACGCCCAGCACTTTCGCCTGCTCGACGGTCGCGTCGACGAATTTCTGACGCAGGTCGTCGTTCGTGATGCGCTTGATGCCCCACTTCGCCGACTGGTTGCTGTGGACGGAATCCTTGTCGCTCGGGCCGAACATCATCAGCACCGGATACCACCAGCGGTTCACGGCTTGCTGGACCAGCTCGCGCTGGGCGTCGGTGCCTTTCATCATCGCGATCAGCGCATCGAAGCCCTGGCGTTGATGGAACGACTCTTCCTTGCAGATACGGATCATCGCGCGCGCATACGGACCGTACGTGCAGCGGCACAGCGGAATCTGGTTCATGATCGCCGCGCCGTCGACCAGCCAGCCGATCACGCCGACGTCCGCCCAGGTCGGTGTCGGATAGTTGAAGATGCTCGAGTACTTCGCCTTGCCGGAGTGCAGCCCGTCGATCATCTGGTCGCGCGACACGCCGAGCGTCTCAGCCGCGCTGTACAGATAGAGACCGTGGCCGCCTTCGTCCTGCACCTTTGCCAGCAGGATCGCCTTGCGCTTCAGGCTAGGCGCGCGCGTGATCCAGTTCCCTTCCGGCAACATGCCGACGATTTCCGAGTGCGCGTGCTGTGAGATTTGACGCACCAGCGTCTTGCGGTACGCGTCGGGCATCCAGTCTTGCGGTTCGATCTTGCCGTCGGCGGCCATGACTGCATCGAAACGCGCCTGCTCGGGCGAACTGGCAGCCGTGTCGAGCGGGGCGACGTTGCCCGGGATGTCGAGGGATTGCGTGTACATGTCGAACGCTCTCGTCATGAGTAAGGGTGTGTTCGGCAGTATAAACCAACCGTCCGGTCGGTTAATAAATTTTTCGAGATGAGCCGGTAGGGGTTTGCACTATGCAATCGTGCACAATGGGCGACTCGCGTTCTCAACCATTTTTCACCGATCAGTCGCAATGACCATTCGTTCTCTCGCCGTCGTGTGTGGCGCGGTTCTGTCTTCCTGTCTGCTGGTGTCGGCTCCCGTTGCCGCTGCCGATAGCGCGTCGCCCTGGGTGACCGCGTGGGCGACCGCGCTCCAGCCGATTCCGCAAATATCCAACCCGCCGCCGTTGTACCGGGCGCCTGACGTCGCGGGGCGGACGCTTCGGCAGATCGTGTATCCGACGCTGTCGGGTGAGGTCGCGCGCATCCATATAAGTAATGCGTATGGGAAAGCGCCGCTCGTCATAGAGGATCTGCGGATCGCGCGGTCGGGTGGCGGCGCGCGCGCGACCGTTCAGGCCGGGACAGAGGCGCGGGTGACTTTCGGCGGAAAGCCGATGGTTAGCGTGCCGCCGGGCGGAGAGGTCGATAGCGACCCCGTCCGTGTCGGGATTTCGGCCGGCGTGCCGTACGCAGTCAGCAGTTATATGGGGCGCGAGCAAAAGTTGATCGCGTGGCATCGCGTGTCGAGCCAGGTCAACTATCTGTCGATGCCGGGCAACCATGCCGGCGACGCGTCCGCCGATGCTTACCGGCAGCGGATCACCCAGTTCGCGTGGGTCACGGGCGTGCAGGTCGAGGCCCCATCGTCGACGACGATTGCGGCGATTGGCGATTCGATCACAGACGGAATGCGCTCGAGCCTGAACGAGAACCGGCGCTGGCCTGACGCGCTGGCGCACAGGGTGGCGCAGAGCGGCGACCGGTCGGTGGCGGTCGTGAATCTGGGTATCAGCGGAAACCGGCTGTTGACGGATTCCCCCTGCTACGGTGACGCGCTCGCGTCGCGCTTCGGGCGGGACGTGCTGGCTCAGCCGGGCGTGAAGACGGTGATCCTGCTGATCGGTATCAATGACATCAACTTCGCAGCGATGCCGGCGCATGGCGGCCTGGATTGCGATGCGCCGCATACGCAAGTGACCGTGGATAGCCTGATCGCGGGATACAAGCGCGTGATTGCGGCGGCGCACGCTCGTGGGGTGCGGATTTTCGGCGCCACCTTGACGCCGGCGGCGCTGCCGCCGCAGCGCGAGGCGATTCGCACGGAGGTGAATCAATGGATCCGGACAGGCCATGCGTTCGACGGCGTCGTGGATTTCGACGCCGCGCTTCGCGACCCGGCCGATGCGACGCGCTTGCGCCGCTTGTTCGACAGTGGGGACCAGATCCATCCCAGCGACGCAGGCTATTCAGCGATGGCGGATGCGATCCCGCTGCAGCCGGTGGTGAACGCTGCGAAGAAATGACGGCCGAAAAAACTTTGCATCTCACCCTTGTCACGTGGCGCGGGATGGCCTAAGATTCGCGTCCTCGTTGAGCAGCAGTCAGTTGGATGCGACGCAGCGGGGCCGCGGCAGAGACGGCGCGGTCGTGAAGTCAGCAAGGTTTTTCAGGCGATGCTAAAAAAACCGGTTGACGAAACGAAAAAGGTTCTTCATAATCTCGTTTCTCTGCTGCTGACGCAGCAACGTGGTGAAAGCAAGGCGCTTCCCGCGAATGTTCTTTAACAATCAACAGCCGATAAGTGTGGGCGCTCGATGACGAGGC
>NZ_JAGUUD010000055.1:0-55174 GCF_020177535.1 Paraburkholderia sp. XV
CTAGATAACGCATCGCGGATGCCAGCGAAAGCAAAAGCAAATCGCGGATGCCAGCAAAACCAAAAGCAACCCAAGCCGCCCGCGCCACGAAGGCAAAACGCAACCGGAAGACCAAAGCCCCAAACGCGATCCTCCCACCCCCAATGCGATAGAATGTCGCCCCTTCCCAAACCGCAAAAAATCCCTTTGCGCCCACGCGCAAACCCAAACCGAAACCTTTATGGCCAAACTTCTGTCCGACCTCGAATTCCAGCGTTTTTCCGAACTCCAGCAGAAGCAGGCAAGCTTCACCATCACAAGCGAAGAAGCCGACGAACTCCGTGAAATCGTCTCCCGCGCGCAGCAAAAACGCGACGACCGCGCCGCGGCAATGAAGCAGATCGAAACCTTCATCGCGCAATTCGACATCACGCCCGACGAACTCTTCTCGGCCGATCAGATCGGCGATGCCGCCCGCAACTTCGGCCTGATTCCCGCAGCAAAGAAAGAACGCATGCTGCCGCCGACAGTCACGTTCAACGGCAAGCCATATCAATGGACCCGCGCGCTGCCCGACGAAGTCCGCGTGCCGCTGTTCGAAGCCTTCACCGCAGGACAATCGGTGAAACCGTTCATCGCCACACCGAAGGACGCAGTGCGCTGCGCAGCGACGATCGCGCGCCTCGAACGCGAAACGGGCGCGACTTACGCCCCCGAGTGGCTCGAAGAACTCTCCGTGTCGCGCGAACAGGTGGACGCGGCAGCGATGAAGCTCGCAGCTTAAACACTCGCTCAGCGACGCGTGTTCGCAGAGGCAGAGGCCGAGCCAGAACACGCAGGCGACGCGCCGAACCCCACGGCGCCTGTCTCATCCGGCTGATCGAGCGCCATCCTGAAGCCGACCACGCCCGGGTCTTCCGTACGCGTCGTCGTGAAGCCGACTGCCGTCGCCAGCCCGATCATCGCCGAGTTCTCGCGCAACGCCTCGCCGATAATCCAGTGCGTGCCGCGCGAGCGCGCATACGCGATGATGCGCTCCATCAACAGACGCCCCAGCCCCTTGCCCTTCTGATCCGAACGCACGGCCATCGCGAACTCGGCCGTTTCGTTGTCCGGGTCGGCGACGGCGCGCACGACGCCCAGCGTGTGCGTCGAACCGTCGTCGTTCTGTGTCGTCGCGATCAACGCCATTTCGCGGTCGTAGTCGATCTGCGTCATCCGCGCGAGCTGCGAATGATCGAAGCTGCCGACCGCGCCGAAAAAGCGCAGGCGCAGATCGTCGGGCGTCATCGATTCGACGAACTCCCGATGCGCCGCTTCGTCTTCCGGGCGAATGGGCCGCACCGTAATACGCTGGCCGCGCCAGTCGAGCGTCTCTTCATAGCGCCGCGGATACGGCATGATCGCGAAACGCGTCCGGTTCGCCGACAGCCACAGGCGCGGCGCGACGATCGCCGCGCCGTTTCTCATCACGCGCAGCACGAGCTTCAGCGAAACGATCTCGCGTATCTCCGACACCGCCTGCGAGATCGACGTCAGCGTAGTCAGAACCGGCTCGGGCGCGACTTCGCGCGAATACGCCGAGTTCGACAGGATGTCGCCCGACAGCACAGGGTTCAGCGGCGGCAGGCCGAACACGCACATCGGCCGCGCTTCGTCGTGCTCGGACGGTGCGGTGAAACGGAACACCGGGCCGAAGTTGGCGTCGTCGCGCAGCTCCACCGTGATATCGACGACGGCGTTCTCACGCGCCTCGTCGGGCACGGTGCGCAGCCCGAAGTGCGCGAGCAGCCCCGCGGCGGCGTCGCCTTCGAGCTGCGTCACGCCCGACGAGAGCGCGGCGCATGCCTGCGCCTGCGCGGCGTCGATCGCTTCGGGCACGCGCGCGGGCTGACCTTCGGGCGTCTGCATCAACAGCTCGCGCACGAGGCGATACTCGACGAGACGCTCGAACGCGCGCGCCAGCCGCTGCGGCGTGGTGTGCACAGGAATGCCGTGTTCGTGCAACGCGTCGCGCGTCTCGCGCTTCACGCCGCCGAAAAAGCACGCCAGCAGCCCGCGATACGCGTAGCGCTGATTCGCGATCAACGCCTGCGCCACTTCCTCGACGGGCGCGCCGTGCGTCGACGCGTGCACGACGAACGCCGTCCCCGTCGAACGCTGATCGGCGAGCACCTTCAGCGCCGTGCCGAAATGCTCGGCGCGCGCGTCGCTGCCGAGCAGCAGCGGATTGCCGGGCACGGCGCGCGGCAACGCTTGGGCAAGCGCATCGACGGCGCCTGGCGGGCATGGCGCGAGCGTATCGCCGGCGGCCTTGAACGCGTCGGTGGCGAGCGTCGCGACGCCGCGGTCGCTCGTGATCAGCGTCGCCGTCGCGCCCGCCGCCACGCGACCCACGCCCAGCGTTTCGATTTCATCGAGCAGATCGTCGAGCGCATCGACACGCACCATGCCGGCGCGGCGGAATGCGGCCGTGTAGAGCGCATCGTCGGGATCGCTGCGGCCCGAGCGCAATGCCAGCACCGGCTTGTTGCGCGCCGCCGCCCGCGCCGCCGACATGAACTTGCGCGCCGCCTTCACGGAGTCCACTTCGAGCAGGATCGCGCGGGTGCTGGGGTCGCTCGCGAGATAGTCGAGTACGTCGCCAGCATCGACGTCGGCTTCGTCGCCGAGCGCCACCGCATGCGAAAAGCCCAGGCCGCGCGCATGCGCCCAGCCGAGCACCGCGTTCGTCAACGCATTCGACTGCGACACCCACGCGACGCCGCCCGAGCGCACCGTCACGGATGGCGCGCCGAGATGCGCCTTGAGCGCGGGCGTGATGACGCCAAGGCTGCCCGGCCCGACGACGCGCAGCAAATGCGGCCGCGCGGCGGCGAGCGTGTGGCGCACGTCGGCGCGGTCGTCGTCGCAGTGCGCCTCGCCGACGATGATCGCCGCGCGCGTGCCGTGCCCGCCGAGCGTGTGGACGATGGCAGGCCACGTCGTCGGCGGCGTGCAGATGATCGCAACCGTCGGCGCTTCGGGCAGATCGCCCGCGTTGCCGACGCAGGCGTGGCCGTCGAGCATGTCGTACTTCGGATTGACGGCCCAGACGGGGCCGTCGAAGCCGCCTTCTATCAGCCGCTTCCAGACCATCGCGCCCGTGCTGCCCTCGCGATTCGAGGCGCCGATCACGGCGACGGATTTCGGGCGAAACAACGCGTCGAGATTGCGTACGGTCACGGGTGCTCCGCGAATGAGTGGGTGCGCGGCCAAAGCGCGCACGATTCCATCAGGATAGGCGATGAGCGTCGCGCTGTGGGACGGGTTGGTCGAAGGCGGCTGGGTTCATTCGACGTTTGCGCGTGCTACGGGCTTGACCGGGGACGTGCGGACGAACCGCCGGGCAGGCGCGCCATCCGTCCGCCCGCTGCCGCCCCGCGCACCATGTAGAATCGCCTCCGCGGCTCGCAGCGCGGCTTTCCGTCGTGCCACTGTTGCGCATCGGTCAAGAAAGCGCATGCGGGTGTAACAGAGAAGAACGATGAGACTGAAGGAAGGTTTATGCGGCGTCTGCCCTCGCTGATCGCGTTGCGCTTTTTCGAAGAGACGGCACGGCACATGAGTTTCAACCGCGCTGCCGTTGCGCTGTGCGTCACGCAGGGCGCCGTCAGCCGGCAGATCAAGATTCTCGAAGAATCGCTTGGGGCGAAGCTCTTCGAGCGCGATCACAAAGGCATCCGTCTGACGAAGGCCGGACAGCAGTTGCTGCCGTGCGTGTCCGAAGCGTTCGACACGCTCGAGCGCGGCACGCGCCAGGTCACGACGGCCAAAGGGCGCCGGCGCCTCGTGCTGTCGGTGCCGCCCACGTTCGCCACCCAATGGTTTTCGCCGCGCCTCGGCTCGCTCGCCATCGAGTTGCCGGACGTCGAACTGTCCGTGCGCACCGGGCCCACCGACGACTGCCACTGCAACATCCGCTTCGGCCGCGACGCGCTGCCCGACGCGCATTCCGAGCTATTGATGATCGAGCGGCATACGCTGGTCGGCGCGCCGCGCCTTGGCGGCGAGCCGCTGGACAAACTGCTGGAAACGCTGCCCGCGCTGCACGTACTGCACAACGACGCACGCCTGAACCTGTGGCCCGACTGGCTCGAAAAAGCGGGCCTGCCCGCGCATTACGCCGACAACGGCATCGAGTTCTCGACGCTCGAACAGGCGATCCACGCGGCGCGCAAAGGCGTGGGCCTCGCGATCGTCGATCGCAACATGATCATCGAGGAACTGGGCGAAGGCAGCCTCGCGCCGATGTCGGATATCGAGGTGAGCGGGCCTTATGGGTACTGGCTGGATATCGCCGAGCGGCATGCGACGCTCGAACATGTGCAGGCGTTTGCGAGCTGGATGCGGGAGCAGGTGCTGGGCATGGCATGACGGTGCGAACAGATCAGGTATCGTCGGCACTCGCCTTGCGGCCGATCAATGCGCTGATACCGGTCACCCGATAGATTGCGCTGTTTCACAGGCGGCGTAATCGTGCGATGGCCTCATTGCGTTTCGTCGACGCTTGCCCGTCGGCGAAACCAAACGGAATCCCTGAACCGGCACCTGGGCCGGCATATGGGCCATCGCCGCCGCGCTCAACCTTGAACGCTGCCGGCGCCACGGGCCATGTATGAATCACATTCCTTCGAAACGTTGCCGCGAGCGCGTACTTGCCTTCAGAAATGCACTGCTTGCACTGATCCTGACGACGCCCGGCATACCGGCGGCAAACGCCGCGTGCACCTTCGCGGACGGTGTATCGACGCAAACTTACACGTTCGACATTCCCACGATCAACGTGCCACGCGATGCCGCCGTCGGCTCTGTCGTGTATACGTCGCCGCGTCAGCAGGCTCAACCCGCAACGGGAAGCTACGCAACCTGCGTCTTCCAGGTCAGCTATAGCTACGGCGTGACGGGTGCGCCACTCGTCGCGAACATGTCCAACACCTATGCGACAAGCGTCCCTGGAATCGGTATCCGCTTCTTTGATTCGAAAGGACCCGGCGGCGGGCAGCAGTATTGGGGGCCAAACAACACGGGGAGCTATACCGGCAGCGGCAGTGAGACGCACAGCGCCAACGGGGGCGACTACTACGGCATCGAGCTTGTCGTGACGGGCGCCATCGGGCCCGGCACGATCACCCCGACGGCCAGTGGCGTGTATTCGCTCGGCGGGCTGACAATCTCGGTCTTGCAGACCACGAGCGGCCAGATCGTCGCGCAAACTTGCCAGGTCATTACCGACCCAAACATCGACCTGCCGGACATTGCGGCGAGTGCGCTGTCGTCGACCGGGTCTACGGCAGGCCGCACGCGCTTCGACATCACGCTGGCCAACTGTCCGCCGCAACTCCATGCGATCCAGTACCGGCTTGACGCGCCGGGCGGCGTGATCAATGCGGCTGCAGGTACTTTTTCGGTGAGTGAAACGTCGACTGTGAAGGGCGTCGACCTGATGGTCACGGATGATTCCGATAACCCGTTCGCTCTTGGGACAGCACACACGCTCAGTCAATACAATCCATCGACAGGCGGCACTTACCCGATCGGCTTCAATCTCAAGTATTACCGCACAGGCGCCGTCTCGGCCGGGATGTTGCAAGGGCAGCTTACCTATACGGTCTCGTATCAGTGATGCCGTGGGTGTTGCGTATGCGCAAACCGGCGCGCATTTGAAAGGACGGGCCGGGCGGCCCGTCCTTCGCTTTACATCGCCTTCCGGAACGGCGCGCCCGAATGTTCGCGCAGTTCGTTGAACACAATCTTCGGCCACGCCTTTTGCGCGACTTCGATCTCGGAGATGTGCGACGCGAGATAGGTTGGCGCATCGGCGGCATCGTAGGCGATACGTTGCGCGTAGGAATCGCAGAAGCGGCGCAATTCGGCTGCGTCGTCGCAGGTCACCCAGCGCGACATCCGGTAGCGCGCCGGCGCCATCCGCACATCGACCTTGTATTCCGTCGACAGACGGTGCGACACCACTTCGAACTGCAGCTGCCCAACCGCGCCGAGAATGGTCAGCCCGCCCATGACCGGCTTGAACACCTGAATCGCGCCTTCTTCGCCGAGCTGCTTCAGCGCTTCGCCAAGTTGCTTGGAGCGCATCGGATCGACCACTTCGACGGTCTGGAAAATTTCCGGCGCGAAGAACGGCAGGCCGACGAACTGCAGCATTTCGCCTTCCGTCAGCGTATCGCCGAGACTCAGCGTGCCGTGATTCGGAATACCGATGATGTCGCCCGCGTACGCTTCGCTGACCGTCTCGCGGCGCTGCGACAGGAACGTCACGACGTTGTTCGCACGGAACGTCTTGTTGTTGCGCGTGACCTTCAGCGCCATGCCGCGCTCGAAACGTCCCGAACACACGCGGATGAACGCGACGCGGTCGCGGTGCGCCAGGTCCATGTTCGCCTGCACCTTGAAGACGACGCCCGTGAACTTCGGCTCGTCCGGCTGCACCGGGCGCTGCACCGTCAGACGCGCGGACGGCGGCGGCGCGAGATCGACCAGCGCATCGAGAATTTCCTTCACGCCGAAGTTGTTGATCGCCGAGCCGAACAGCACGGGCGACTGCTGGCCCGCGAGAAATTCGTCGCGATCGAACGAGGGCGTTGCGCCCGTAATCAGATCGATCTCTTCTTTCGCGCGTACCCAGGCGTGGCCGAAGCGGCGCTCGCCTTCCGCGTCGTCCGGCGCGCGCAGCGTTTCGACCGCGCCGCCGAGCGTGTCCTGCCCCGCGCGGAACACGCGCACCTGATCGTTCTGGATGTCGTAGACGCCCTGGAAGTCCTTGCCCATGCCGATCGGCCAGGTGAACGGCACCGCCGATACACCAAGATGCTGTTCGATTTCGTCGAGCAGATCGAGCGGCTCGCGCACTTCGCGGTCGAGCTTGTTGATGAACGTGACGATCGGCGTCTTGCGGCTGCGGCAGACTTCGAGCAGCTTGAGCGTCTGCGCTTCGACGCCGTTCGCGCCGTCGATCACCATCACGGCGGCATCGACGGCCGTCAGCACGCGGTAGGTGTCTTCCGAGAAGTCCTCGTGGCCCGGCGTGTCGAGCAGATTAATCACGCAGTCGCCGTACTCGAACTGCATCACCGAACTGGCGACGGAAATGCCGCGCTGCTTTTCGATTTCCATCCAGTCGGAGGTCGCGTAGCGGTTGCTCTTGCGGCCCTTCACGGTGCCCGCGATCTGGATCGCGCCCGAGAACAGCAGCAGCTTTTCGGTGAGCGTGGTTTTACCGGCGTCCGGGTGGGAAATGACCGCGAACGTGCGGCGGCGTTTGAGTTCGGAGACTGACATCGTGTGAGGCGGCTAGTAGGGTTCGGGCGCTTCCGGGCAACGCAGGCGGCGCTCGCGTGTCCGCTCCGCCCGGGGAGGCGCGCCTGGTACGGCAAATCCGGGCCACGGACGGCGGACGCCGCGCGCGACCGGTAAAACATGCAGGGATGCCGGGTTGGGACAGCGCCGGGACGAATGATACACGTCCGCGGTGGGGACGTATCGGCAGAGGGTGCCGGGTCAGACTCCTAACCCGCTGCGCGGTGCTCGCGCCCTGCGGCGAAACAACACTCACTGATACGACATCGTGAACGTCGCCAGCGCCTTGATACTGCCGGCCGAAACCGTGCCGGTTCGCACATAGCGGGCACCCAATGGAACCAGAAGCTTGCCGTTCGGCGAATCGCCGATCAGCCATTGATTCGCATTTCCCGGAGCAGCCGAATCCGCGCCGAAGGACACAGGAGAACCAGTGCTGTTCAGCACCTGAATCCCAACACCCTGCGCAGTCGAATCGCTCGATAGCGTCAGCGTATTGGTGCGGTTAGATGGGTTGACACTGTCTGTCAACGTGATCAACACCTTCGCGCCTGTGGCACAGTCGAGCGACAACTGGAACGGTTGCGAAGGAGTGACCGCTCCAATACCCGAGGCAAACGCCTTCGTGTCAGCATTGGGAAGGTAAACGTACACATTGGACTGACTGATCGAGCACGTTGCATGAACGAACTGGCCAGTCGCCGCCCCCGTGTACAAGGAACCCTTGTTCCATGAGGTGTCTTGATCACTCGATGTATACATGATCGTCACGGCCGGGACGGTTGAAAGCGCCTTCGTGCCTGGCGCAATCGTTCCCGTAACAACCAGCGTCGGCGTGACGGTTATATTGGCGTTCTGATAAGGACCGTCCAGAGGTCCACTGAAGTAGCAGCCTACCTGCGCTTGACCATTGGTCATCACGACATGTGTCGCGTTGCATTGCGCCGAGTCGAAGGTATAACGGATGCCGATTCCAGCGACATTCGTCTGGTAAACATCGGTGAATCCGGGTGCAAGCTGCGATGTCGCGAAATTTGCGTAATTGGTCGCCTCAGTCACACTGTTCACCCGGGTAACAAAGTGACAGCTCATCTGGAAGGTGCTGGGCGCGAGGCTGGCCAGTGTCTGCCCGACCGGTGCGGCGACAGGCACAGAAATGGTACCCGCCGAAGCCGTCAGGGAAATATTGGCAATCTCGCATGCAATGTTCGCGTGCGCAGGTGCTGACGTCACGCCCGCCAGCACGAGTAGCGCAAGGCGCAGGAAATACCGCACACGTGCAATATCGTGCCAGAGGATCCGGCGGAGATCACGTGCGGACGCCGACTTCGTTATTTTCTTCGCAAACATTTCACCAGTCTCCTCAAATTCCTCAGCTCCGTTGAGCGGAACCCGTGTCGGCAACAACCGGTCTGTTCGCTTTAACGCAATGTGCTTCCAACGACACATATGCGTCTCCTGCCTTGTTGCTTTTCACCGGCAGCGAATACTGGACACGGCACACATCTTCGTCCTTCTCGCCGAACTTCACGACCAGCGTGCCCACGTCGTCGAGACCCCGCGCGAAAATCCGGCTGTCCTGAGCGACGACGCCGATGACGTGTCCGTTGCCATCCGTGACTTCGGCGCCGAAAGGCAGTGGCGCATCGCCCATTTGCGGCGCCCGGATCAACGCCGCACGCCCCGTCACCGTCTTGTACTTCAGCATCACCACCGAGCCCAGTCGCGGTGCCACGCGCTCCGACGTGGACACGAACTCCACATCCGTCGACGAACCCTGCGGGTCGATATCGACCGTGTTCATTCCGTATGCCGCGAGGAACGGCACGACCGCGTAGCCGCGCGAGTCCACCTTCACACCCGACGCGCTCGACACCGTCGCGCCTTCCGCACCCTTCGCCTCGACAATCCCGAACGTATCGCCGACCGTCTGTGAGAACGTCACACCGCCCGGATGCGCGACGATCGAGCCGCTCACGCCCGCCGAGACCTGCGTCGCGCTGGAGCCCGCGCTCGCCGAGGCCGTCACCTGCGAATAAGGCGCGCGCCACGTGCCGCTGACGCCGCCGTTCACATTCGCACCCGACGACGAACCCTGCCCCGCCGTCGCATACGCGTTGTACGAATACTGGTTGCGCTCGCCCGCCGAGCCGCCCAGGCTCGTTTGCGCCGTCGCCGCGCCGTTGCCCATGTTCAGATTGGTCGAGAGCATCGGGGCATGCTGCGTGTGGCCAAGCGGAATCGTCGTGCTGAGCATGATCTCGTTGGACAGCGTGCCGTCAGCGCTGCGCGTGCGGCCCGCAGTAACACTATAGGTGCCGTACTTGAAGCCGTTCGAGTAACCCGCCTGGTAGAACACGTCGCGCCCGGGACGGTTCCAGTAATGCTGCGACGAAACCGTCGCGAATACCGAGCCGCGGTCTTTCAGGTTCTGGTTGACCGTCAGTTGCAGACGGCCGCGCGCCTGGTCGGCCGCGTTGGCATCGCCGCCATGCAGCGCGGCGTCGCGTGTACGCGCGGCTTCGGCAAGACCCAGATAGCCAGCGTCCGAGTAACGATATGCGCCCAGCGCGATGTTGGTATCGGTTGCGTCGACGAACTTGCTATAGCCGATGTGCAGACTTTGCCCTTGCTGCGTCCCCGCGCCGGGCACTTGCGTGCGCGCTGTCGTGACGTCGCCCGCGACGGCGCCGAATTTAGTGTTGAACGCCGCGCCCAGATTCGCCGCGACATAACCGTTCGATACGATGCCGCCGCCGTACAGCGTGACGAGATTCGTCAGCCCGCGCTGCACCGTGAACTGCGTGAAGCCAGGCTTCGTTTGCAGCGAATCGTCGCGCAGTACGCCTGCCGTTACCGCAAAACGCGTCGTGCCCGCGCGCAGCGACTGCGCGACTGCTGCATACGGCACCGTGAAACTGCGGGTACGTCCATCGGCTTCCGTCACGGTCACGTCGAGATTGCCGCCGTAGCCGGTTGCGTACAGATCCCTGATTTCGAACGGACCGGGCGACACGCTCGATTCGTAAATCACCTGGCCATTCTGGCGCACCGTCACGCGCGCGTTCGATTCCGCCGTGCCGCGCACCACAGGCGCGTAACCGCGCAGCGATTCGGGCAGCATGCGGTCGTCGGTGGCGATCTGCGCGCCGCGGAAGGCAACGCTGTCGAACACGTCGCCAGTCGTTTGCGCGTCGCCGAGCGTCGCCTGCGAGCGCAGTTTGGTGACGTCGTGCTGCACGTAAGTGGCGATGTTGTCGAACTGCGCCGACTGACCCGTCGCCGACGTCATCGACGATTGATGCCGGAAGTGCCAGCCGCCGATATTCACACCGCTGTTCAGGCCGAGATAGGCTTGCGTCGAATGCACGCCGCCGCTGTCCGAACGATACATGTTCGCGTTGTAGCTGAGGAAGCCTGCATTCACGCCCTTGTCCCACAGCTCCGGCGCGACGTAGCCGCGCGCCAGATTGTGCATGTATTTTTGCGGAATCGTGATGGCGAGCTTTTGTTCGCCGAAGTCGAAGTCGACGGTTGCATCAGGAATGATCGCGCTTACATCAATGCATTCGTCAGCGGCCCGCGCGGATGCCTTCGCATCGTCGCTTGCCAGCTTCGAGAAATCGACGCCGTAGCGCTCAAGCATCTTGCGCGTCAGACATGCGCGCGCGTTCTCGCCTTCATGCGTCGCGACGAAGCGCACGGCGTCGCGCGCGACGGGGTTGTCGTTGACCACGATGTCGACCGTGTAGGCACCCGGCGACACGACGTTGCCGCGCCCAAGGCGCGCGACGTCGACCCGTTGCGAGTCGATCTGCAGAAACGTCGTATCGAACTCGACCGCGCCGCCTGCTTCCGCCGCACACGCGATGCCCGCATTCATCAAGCCTGCCATCGCAAATACGGACAGCACGACGGCCGTGACGGGATTCAGGATGAACGAACCGGCTGCTGCACTTGCCGGGCGTTGCGATTGGCGTTGGCGTGAGGGTTTCATGATCCGATAACTTCGATTCAGAAGAACTTTGGCCTGTCGATCAGGCATGAATCGATGTTATGGATTTACGAGATAGGAGTACCTCAGACGACTCCTAATTTTGAGATGCTCAAGATCCGCGCGCACAAAGGATCAGCGCGTATCTGATCGCCTCGCGCGAACGTCTTTTTGAGATTTCAAGCAGATGAGGGCCGCCGGCGAAACCGGCGCCTCGAGCAGGAGAGAAATGCGTTAAGGCGCAATGTCCGCGTCGCCTTCGATTGCGCCGCCGAAGTCGTTGATCGCGACGTAGTGCACCTTGCCGGACTTCACGCCGTTCATCTGCGGCACCGGGATGATCTCCTTGCCGCGCGGCGCGACCATACCGCCGCGTTCGTTTTTGTACGTAGCGCCGCTCGACGACACGCTGATCTCGCTGAACGAAACGTGATACGCCGTCGGGTTCGACACCGCGAGCGCCTGGCCCTTACCTTCCGGAGCCGGTACGACCTTCCAGTCGAGCTGGCGCGGCGCCTCGTCCGGCGTGCCCTGCAGCTTCGGCGGCCGCACGAACACCTTGATGCGCGTGCGATAGGCGAATTGCAGCGTATTGGCGTCAGGCCTGGCGTCGGCTTTGGGCGGCACGTCCAGCACGTTGAGCCAGTACACGGACTCGCGGTCCTGCGGCAGTGCTTCCCCGCTGTACATGACGCGCAGTGTCTGCGACTTGCCCGCATCCATGCGGAAGATGGGCGGCGTGATGACGAACGGCGCCTTGCTGTCGCCCGGCTTCGCGTCGACGTTGCCGTCGTCCATCCAGACCTGCACCAGCGAAGGCGCGCGACTGTCGTTGTTCAGCTTGACAGTCACTTCGCGCTGATCCAGCGGATACACGACCCGCGTGCCGCCAATCGTCACGCTCGCCTGAGCCGCGCCCGCGAACAACGCACATGCCACGCCCGCACCAGCCAGCAACCGACCTATCGTTTTCATCGCTTCACCTTTTACTGCGCGTTATCGAAACAATCTTTCTGAAGAGGGTGTTTGCTGCAACAAACACCCTCTTCGGTCCCGCTTACTGGTACTGCATTGTGTACTGGACCGACGTGCTGACGCTACCCGGCTGCGCCTTGCCCGTGGCGTAGTACTGCGCGAAGTAATTCAGCATCGCCGCGCCGCCGGTGATGACCGCGCCGTTGGTCGCTGCGTCGTTGTTCGCGTTGGTCAGGATGTTGATCGGCTGCATCGTCGCGTTCAGCAGGCGCACTTCGACGTTCTGCGCCGGGGAAGCGGATGCCTTGTTCAGGAGGTAACCGCTGCTTTGATCGACGTTCGAGCCGTTTTCGAAGCGCGCGACAGCCTTCGTCGCCGTGCCCGAGCAGCCACTCAGCGAAAACCTGATATCGCCGAGGTTCGACGTGCCGGCCGTGGCGCCAGCCGCGGCCAGCGAACCGGCCTGGACGGTCGGCAGGGTGACCGACACATCCGCGGGCGAACCCGCCGCGACACCGTTGATCGAGCAGGTCGTGTCCGACACTGCGCCGTTGATGGTGATCGTGCCGTCGGCGGCGTGTGCTCTCATCGATTGAAGACTGACGATGCCCATTGCGACGATGACGACTGCGGGGATGAGGCGCTTTTGCATTTGAATGCTCCTAAATTTCTGATGGACGAATCAAGGCTGATCTGGAAAATCCGGCGGCACTTTCGCGTTGACGAGATCGCACCGCTTACGCTGATCGATGCTGTCCGGCCTGCTACTTTGTTCGGCCGCGTCGTCGTTCAGCACAGAAACAATCTTAAAATTGGCTCGCCAACGAATATTTAAGACGATTCTCAAATTTTTGAGATTGTCGCGCGGCCAACGAATACCCTGAAACGCCATTCGGAACACCGGCTCCACGGTCTAGCGCAGTTTTTTTGCGATACAAGAAACATTTTCGAGATTGGGTCTAAGTCCCAGAAACGTCGTCCGCACATCTCAAAAGTCGCAGTGCAAAAGAAAAAAGCCCGAAGCGCTCGCGAAGAACGCTTCGGGCTTCCCCGGGCCTGCGCTCCGACAACCGAGCGCCGCTACGACTAGCCGATCGTCACTGATACGACATCGTGAAGGTCGCCAGCGCCTTGACGCTGCCCGGCGTTACCGCGTCCGTCCGCACATAGCGGGCGCTCATCGGCACCTGAAGCGTTCCGTCCGGCGAATCGCCGATCAGCCACTGGTTCTGGTTCCCCGGCGCAGCCGAATCCGCGCCGAAGAACACGGAAGCGCCGACGCTGTTCAGTATCTGAATCCTGATGCCCCGCGCGGTCGAGTCGTTCGTCAAATTCAGCAAATTGGTCCGGTTATCCGGGCTGACGCTGTCGGTCAACGTGATCAACACCTTCGCGCCCCTCGCGCACTCGAGCGACAACTGGAACGGTTGCGCAGGCGTGACTGAGCCAATGCCGACCGAAAATGCCCGCGCGTTGGCGGTTTGAAGCGAAACGTACACATTGGGCTCTTTCACCGAGCACGTCGCATGAACGAACTGGCCGGTCGCCGCCCCCGTGAACAAAGGATCCTTAACCCATGAGGTGGTTTGATCGCTTTCTGTAAACAGGATCGTCACGGGTGGGATGGATGAAAGCGCCGTCGTGCCTGGCGGCAACGTCCCCGTAACAACCAGCGTCGGTGAGACGGTGATATTCGCGTTCTGGTAAGGACCGTCCAGAGGTCCACTGAAGTAACAGCCGACCCGCGCCTGACCATTGGTCATCACGACGCGTGTCGCGTTGCATCGCGCCGAATCGAAGGTATAGCGGATGCCGATTCCGGCGGTACCCGTCTGGTAAACGTCGGAGAATCCTGGCGCGAGCTGCGTCGTCGCGAAATTGGCGTAGTTAGTCGCCTCAGTCCCAGGGTTCACGCGGTTCACAAAGCGGCAGCTCATCTGGAACGTGATGGGTGGAACGCTAGCTATCGTCTGACCGACCTCTGCCCTGAAAGGCACCGAAATGGTCCCCGCCCAAAGCGGCAGGTTAACATTTTCGAGTCCGCATGAAATGTTCGCCTGCGCGGGAGCCGACGTCGCACACATCAGCACGAACAGCGCAAGGCGCAGCATCCGGCGCAGCGGCGCAACATCGCGCTGGATAATCCGGCCGACAACATGCGGCGATGCCGGCTGCAAAATTCTCGCGTCAAACATGGCATGGGCCTCCCTGGTCGGTAATCGGCGTGGCATAAGCCGCCGAAGCAGCCAGCAGCACGGCCATCAGCACGGCCATCTGGAGCGATCGCCTGAAACACCGTGCGCCGCTACGTTTAACCATCGTCGCCAGTTTCATCTCGTCCTTCTCCTGATATGCAAAGCCTCTGGTCGAGGCTATTTCGCCGGCGCAGTCACCAGCGGTTTTGTCGCCGCACGCGCAACGGGCAGACAATGCGCGTCTATAAATGCAAAGCCGATTTCCGCCTTGCCGCTTTCCTTGCGCGGCGGCAGCGTGTAATCGATGCTGCATTGCTGGCTGGTCTTGATGCCCCACTTCACCGTCAGCTTTCCTTGCTCGTACAGATCGCGCGCGAAGATGCGGCTGTCCTGCCCGACGACGCCCACGCTCTTGCCTGTCTCGTCGCTGACCTCCGCGCCGAACGGCAGCGCCTTGCCACCCGCGCGCGGTGCGCGAATCAGCGCGGCGCGGCCGGTGTCGGTCCGGTACTTGAACAGCACGACGGATCCAAGACGCGGCGCCGCGCTCTCCGAGGTCGACTCGAATTCGACATCCATCGACGCGCCCTTCGGATCGATATCCACCGTGTTCATCGCATACGGTGTGAGGTAAGGCACGATCGCGTAGCCGTCGCCGTCGATCTTCGCGCCCGTCGCCCCTGGCAAACGCGCGCCTTGCGCGCCCTGCGCCTCGACGATGCCGAAGGTCTCGCCGACCGTCTGCGAGAACGTGACGCCGCCGCGATGCGCGACGATCGAGCCGCTCGCGCCCGCCGACACCTGCGACGTATGCGAGCCGCCGCTCGCCGACGCCGTCAACTGCGCGTAGGGTCCGCGGTACGTGCTGCTCGCACCGCCGTTGCCGCTGACGCCCGTCGCCGATGCGTTGTTCATCGTGCCGTAGACGTTGTACGAGTATTGATTGCCGTCGCCTGCGGAGCCGCTCATGCTTGCCTGCAGGCTCGACGTGTCGCCGTTGCGGTTGTAGGTCGAGGAAAGCATCGGCGCGTGCCGCGACTTGCCGAGCGGAATCGTCGTGGTCAGCATGATCTGGTTCGACGGCTCGCCATACGCGTTCTGGGTGCGCCCCAACGTCACGCTATAAGTGCCGAACCGGTAACTGTTCGAGTACCCGGCCTGATAGAAGGTGTCGCGTCCACCGCGATTCCAGTAGTCCTGCGCCGTGACGTTGACGAATAGCGAGCCGTATTGCGCCAGCCTCTGGCTGATCGACAGCTGGAACTGGCCGCGCGTGCGGTCGGCAGGATTGCCCACCGATCCACGCTCGACGTAATCGCGCAGCCGCGCGGCGTCGGTGAGATTGAGATAGCCGGAGCTCGAATAGCGATAGGCGCCGAGCGCAAAGTTGGTGTCCGTCGCATCGACGAACTTGCTGTAGCTGATATGCAGGCTGTTGCCTTGCATCGTTGCCTGGCCCGGCACCTGTGTGCGTGCCAATGTGACGTCGCCCGCGACCGCGCCCACGGGCGTATTCAGCGCGACGCCGAAGTTCGCGGCCAGATAGCCGTCTGCCGCAATGGCGCCGCCATAGAGCGTGACGAGATTCGTCAGGCCCCGCTGCAACGTCAGTTGCGCAAAAACAGGCTTGCTCTGCAGCGATGCATCGCGAAGCTGGCCGGCCGTCAAGGCGAAACGCGTCATGCCCGGCCGCAGCAATTGCGCGACCGACGCATACGGCACGGTGAAAAACTTCTGGCGGCCGTCGGCTTCCGTCACGCTCACTTCGAGGTTGCCGCCGTAGCCCGTCGGGTAGATGTCCCGGATCTCGAACGGTCCGGGCGGCACCACGGTTTCGTAGATTGTCTGGCCGTTCTGGCTGATATTGACGCGCGCATTTGATTCAGCCGTGCCGCGCACGACGGGCGCGTAGCCGCGCAGCGATTCCGGCAGCATGCGGTCGTCGGTGGCGATCTGCGCGCCGCGAAACGCGACGCTGTTGAACACGTCCCCGGTGGTAAAGGCTTCGCCCACCACGACCTGCGAGCGCAGCTTCGTTACGTCATGCTGAAGATAGGTCGCAATATCGTCGAACTGCGTGGTCTGTCCCGTCATCGCCGTGACGGACGACTGATGTCGGAAATGCCAGCCGCCCACATTTACGCCGACATTCAGTCCGACATAGCCCTGCGTCGTGTTCGTGCCGTTGTTGCCCGACTGATAGACGTTCGCGTTGTAGCTGAGGAAACCGGCATTGACGCCGCTCTCCCACAACTCGGGCGGCACGTAGCCGCGCGCCTGGCTGCGCATGTACTTCTGCGGCACGGTGAGCGCGAGCTTTTGCTCGGAAAAGTCGAAATCGACGGTGGCTTGCGGCACGACGACGCCCACGTCGATACATTCGTTCGCGGCCGGCGGCGTCGCGTTCCCTTCCGTTGCGGCGACGCGCGAGAAATCGACGCCCCACTTTTCCAGCATCAACCGTGTCACGCAGGCGCGCGCGCTCTGACCTTCGCCCGTCGGCACGAAGCGTACGTTCTCACGCGCCGTGCGCGCGTCGTTGAGCCAGACGTCGACGTAATAGCTGCCAGGCGCAATTGCGTTGCCGCGCGAAAAGCGCGAAACATCGACCTTCGAGCCCGATTGAAGAAACGTCGGGTCGAAATCGACGGGATTCACCGGGTCGGCGGCCGTCGCGTGGTCGGCATACAGCCCGGCGATCATCGCGAACACGGGCGAAATCAGCGCAGCAACAGGGCGCAAGGTCCGTGGACCGGGCATCGGAACATCAGGGTGGCGAAAGCAGGTCATGTCGGGAAATCATCGCGTGCACGAAGCTCGTGGCATGCATGGCCGTCTGACGAAGCGAGGTCCTGCATGACGCGATCGCCTCCCGTAAATTTCGGCCTCAACAGAAATGCCCGGCACACGCGCGCAACGACCCGCCGTGCGCGCAGGCACACGTCTTCACGTTCGGCAGAGTAGAAATGGAACGCGGCCGACAACGGCCGCACATGGCGCTACATCGAGCGGCTCATGGACGGATGACTGCGTCGCCCTCGATCACACCGCCAAAGTCATTGATGGCGATGTAGTGAATCTGACCCGACTGAACCCCTTCCATCTTCGGAATGACAAAGGTTTCCTCACCGTGCGGCACGACCATGCCACCCGCGTCGTACTCATAGCGACGGCCGTTCGCCGTCACCGTGATCTTGCTGAACGACACGTGATAGGCCGTCGGATTCGACAGGAGCAGTGCTTGTCCCTTGCCTTCCTCGGCCGGCAAGACTTTCCATTCGATCTGACGCGGCGCATCCTCCGGCGTACCCGGCAATGTCGGCGGACGCGCGAAGAGCTTGATTCGCGTGCGGTACGCGAGTTGCAGCGTGTTGACGTCCGGCTTTGGCACGGCCTTCGGCGGAATATCGAGCACGTTGAGCCAAAACACCGATTCCCGGTCCTGCGGCAGCACATCGCCGCTGTAGATGATGCGCAAGGTCTGCGACCGGCCCGCGTTCATGCGGAAAATAGGCGGCGTAATCACGAACGGCGTTCTGCTTTCGTCGACCTCCGCGTTGGCGTCGCCGCTGTCGAGCCAGACCTGGACCAGCGACGGATTGCGGCTGTCGTTGGTCAGCTTGACTGTCACTTCGCGCTGATCGAGCGGATAGACAACGCGCGTGCCGGCAATCGTCACGCTGGCATGCGCGGCGCCCGCAGCCATCACAGCCGCCAGCAGAACCGTCTGCCATAGGCAGCTCAGTCTTCGTTTCATTGACATGTCGCGCGTGCTCCGTGCAATGCAAAAGGATCGGGGCATGCACGCAAGCGCACGCCCCACTCCAGCTGGTTACTGATACTGCATCGTGTATTGAACCGACGTGCTCACGTTACCCGGCTGCGCTTTGCCCGTTGCGTAGTACTGCGCGAAATAGTTCAGCGTGGCCGCGCCGCCCGTGATCGTCGCGCCGTTCGTGGCGAGCGTGTTGTTGGCGCCCGTCAGGACGTTGATCGGTTGCGCATTCGCGTTCAGCAGGCGCACCTGCACGTTTTGCGCAGGGGTGGCCGATGCCTGATTGGTCAGATAACCGCTGCTCTGATCGACGGTCGGGCCGTTCTCGAAGCGCGCGATCGCCTTCGTGGCCGCGCCCGAACAACCGCTCAGCGTGAGACGGACATCGCCGAGACTCGACGTGCCCGCCGTTGCGCCAGCGGCTGGCAGCGAGCCGGCCTGCACGGTCGGCAAAATCACCGCGACATCGGCGGCCGTACCGCTCGCCGTGCCATTGATCGAGCAGGTGGTGTCGGTGACAGAACCTGTGAACGTGATCGTGCCGTCGGCCGCCTGAGCTGCCGTGGACAGCAATGCCATCAGACCGATAACGGCCGTGGACACAATGCGCTTTTGCATGCTTATGCTCCTGAAGTAGTTACCAATAAAAAATGACGCAAACGTTTGCGTTGCAAGTCAGACGAACACCGAAGACGACTGAAACGCCTTGAATAACGAACATCAACGACCCGTGTTCCCTGGAATGACTTCAATAGAGGAAGCCCGCATCAAGCGTCGCGAGAAATATTTGATTAACGCTCGCGGACCGCAGTGATCCCGGCGTTCAAACCTTGCCGACGTGTCGCCTTGATATCCGGCTCAAATCAGAAAACTGATTGAACAGTAAGCGTTCGTGTCGTTGAGCGTCGATAAAATTAACATCGACATATAGCGGTACTGAATGACCAAGATCAATGGTTCTATCTTTTCAGGAGCCGGTTTTGAACGGAATTGGGAAAGTCTTTTTATTGCAGATGAGAGACGTAAATAAAAATGTTTAAAACGCTCGGAAATGACATTTCAGGCTTTGTGCAAGCCGATACATGCGCTATGCAGTGCAGGCTCAAATAGAAAAGCCCGAAGCACCCTCATGGGCGCTTCGGGCTTTAACCGAAGAATGCGTTATCGATGCGCGCTTCGTCAGGCGCCGCTCGCCTGATTCAGCGTCAGGTGCTTCGTTTCAGGCGCCCACGCGATCGAAACGATCATCCCAACCAGCAGCACGGCGGACAACGCGAGCATCGTCGAATGAAAACCGAGTTGCGCGATGCCGAGCGGCAGCAGGAACGTGCCGACGGCGGAGCCCAGGCGGCTGCACGCAATCGCCAGGCCGACGCCGCAGGCACGCACTTCCGTCGGAAAGCACTCGGGCGGAAACACGCCGACCAGATTCGAGAACGCCGACATCGTCAGCGTGAACACGGCGAACGCGACGATCATCCACAGCGCCGCCGATTCCGGCAGCACACTCAGCGCAAGCAACGACAGGCACGTCACCGCGAACGAGCCGATCAGGAACGCGCGGCGCGACAGCACGATCGTCAGCCAGATGCCGAGCAGCGCGCCGAGCACGAGAAAGCCGTTGAGCAGGAAATCCGCGCCCGAGCCGTTGTCGAGATGAATCGCCTTGAGGATCGACGGCAGGAAGGTGTAGATCGCGAAGTACGGAATCACGAGACACACGAAGAACGCGCAATTGAAGATCGTGCGGCGGATCAGATCGCGCCTGAAAAGACGCGCAAAGCCACCTTGAGCACCGTGGGCGTGATCGTCATGCGCGCCGTCGATCGTCACGTTCGGGCCGAAGTATTTCAGCACGATGGCCTGCGCTTGCGCGACGCGTCCCTTGTCGTGCAGCCAGCGCGGCGATTCCGGCGTGCCGATCCGCATGACCAGCACCGCGAGCGCGGGCACGCCCGCCGACGCCAGCAGCCAGCGCCACGCATCGGGCGACGCGTCCGCGTAACACAGGCCGAGCACGTTCGCGACCACGTAGCCAATCGTCCAGATCACGCTGAACGAACCGAGCAGCGTGCCGCGATGCTTGCGCGGCGAGAACTCCGCGAGAATCGCGTGACCGACGGCGAAATCGCCGCCCATGCCGAAGCCGATCAGCACGCGCAGCGCGCACAGCATCGCTGGCGACGACACGTAGAACTGCGCGAAAGCCGCAAGCGTGATGATCAGAAAGCTCAGCAGGAAAATGCGCTGGCGGCCCATGCGATCCGACAGCCAGCCGAACACCAGGCTGCCGACGAAAATCCCCATCAGCGCGGAACTGCCGATCATCCCTTGCCAGAACGCATCGAGCGGCATCTGCTTGTTGAGCGACGCGAGCGCATAACCGATCGTGCCGAGCGCGAAGCCTTCCGTGAAGTGCGCGCCGAACGTCAGTCCGGCGATCTTGATGTGAAACCGGTTGAGGGGAACGTCGTCGAGCGAGACGGTGTGGCTATTCGTGAATTGCGAGGTTTGAGATTGGGCCGGCGCTGAAACGCGCGAGGACGGGGATGCGGGGCCGGACGGCCGCGCAAGCAGGTCTTGATCGCTCAAGATGTCTCCTTGTTATCGCGTCCCGTGGTGCGCGCCGGGACGCGTGCTTCTTGCTTTTCCGCCGCGCGTGGCAGACGAAGCCTCGACGGCCTAGCGGCCCAGACCGCCCATCATCATGTACTTCAGTTCGACGTATTCATCCATGCCGTACTTCGAGCCTTCACGGCCGAGGCCGGACTGCTTGACGCCGCCGAACGGCGCGACTTCCGTCGAGATGATCCCTTCGTTGATGCCGACCATGCCGCTCTCCAGCGCTTCCGCGACGCGCCATGCACGCCCCAGATCGCGCGTGTAGAAGTACGCGGACAGACCGAACGGCGTGTCGTTGGCGGCCTGGATCGCTTCGTCTTCCGTCTTGAAGCGGAAGCACGCCGCCACCGGGCCGAAGGTTTCTTCTTCGGCGATCAGCATCGGTTGCGTCGCGTCGACGAGCACGGTCGGCTCGTAGAACGTGCCGCCCAGCGCGTGACGCTTGCCGCCCGTCAGCGCCTTCGCGCCATGTTGAAACGCATCGGCGACGTGCGCCTCGACTTTCATCAACGCCGCTTCGTTGATCAGCGGACCTTGCTCGACGTCGCCCTTCAGCGCATCGCCGACGCGCATCTTCTTCACGGCTTCCGTCAGCGCCTGGGTAAATGCGTCGTAGATGCCGTCCTGAACATAGAAGCGATTGACGCACACACAGGTCTGCCCCGTGTTGCGGAACTTCGACGCCATCGCCCCCTGCACGGCTGCCTCGATATCGGCATCGTCGAACACGATGAACGGCGCGTTGCCGCCCAGTTCCAGCGACAGCTTCTTCAGCGTATCCGCCGACTGCTTGGCGAGCAGCTTGCCGACGCGCGTCGAGCCCGTGAACGACAGCTTGCGCACGACGGGCGACTCCGTCAGCACGCCGCCGATCGCGACGGCATCGCCCGACACGATGTTGAACACGCCCGCCGGAATGCCCGCGCGCTCGGCGAGCACGGCCAGCGCGAACGCGGACAGCGGCGTTTCCTCGGAAGGCTTCAGGACCATCGTGCAACCGGCCGCGATCGCGGGACCGGCTTTGCGCGTGATCATCGCGAGTGGGAAATTCCACGGCGTGATCGCCGCGACCACGCCAACCGGCTCACGCGTGACGATGATCTTCGAATCGGGCTTCGGGCTCGGAATCACATCGCCGTAGCTGCGCTTCGCTTCTTCCGCGAACCATTCGAAGAAGCTCGCCGCGTAGCCGACTTCGCCCTTCGCTTCGGCGAGCGGCTTGCCTTGCTCGCGCGTCAGCAACTCGGCGAGCGCGTCGCGATGTTCGAGCATCAGCTCGCCCCAACGCTTCACGCGTGCGCCGCGCTCTTTCGCGGTCAGCGCGCGCCAGGCGGGGAACGCACGCTCGGCGGCTCCGATGGCTTGCGCCGTTTCCTGTGCGCCGCCCTTTGCGACGTTGGCGATTACCTCGCCCGTCGCCGGATTGCGAACGGGATACGTGTTCGCGCTTTCATACCACTCGCCGTTGATGTAGTGGCCGGTGCGAAGAAATTCACTCATGCTGCTTTATCCAGATTACCTGCCACGTCGGCGAACACGCCTTGTGCCGCGCGCGTTTCGCGCGCGATGCGCTTGCCCGCCGTGTAGTCGTTGATCAGATCGCACGGCGTGTAGTTGCGCTCCAGCTCGTGCAGTTCTTCCGCTTCGAGCTTCGTGCCCAGCGCGGCGAGCGCGCTGTCGAACTGCGCCGGCGTATCCGCGCCGACCAGCATGCTCGCGATGCCTTCACGCTGCAGTACCCACGCCTGGGCGATCTGCGCCGCAGAAACGCCACGCCGCGCCGCCACGCGCGCCACCGATGCCGCGATCTCGCGCGACGCCGTGTCGCCATACATCTGCGCGGTGAAGAAGTCGGTCTGATTACGCGTCGATTGCGCGTCGCTCGTCAGAAGACCGCGCGCGAGCGGGCTGAACACCGACACGCCCACGCCCTGATCCTGGCAATACGGAATCATTTCGCGCTCTTCCTCGCGATACGCCAGGTTCAGTTGCAGTTGCATGTTGATCGGCTTGTGCCAGCCGTTGCGCTCGCACACCTGCATGATCTTGGCAAATTGCCACGTGTACATCGTCGATACGCCGATGTAGCGCGCCTTGCCCGCGCGCACGATGTCGTTCAACGCGCCCATCGTTTCTTCGACGGGCGTGTTCACGTCGAAGTAGTGCAACATGTAGATATCGACGTAATCCATGCCCAGACGCGACAGCGAGCCGTCGATGCCGTCCATGATGTGCTTGCGCGAATGGCCGCCCGCGTTCTGGTACGTGCCCATGTCGTAGCCGACCTTGGTCGTCACGACGATCTCTTCGCGGCGCGCGAGGCGCTTGAGGATGCGGCCGACCACTTCTTCGCCGACGCCCGTCGAGTAGAAATCGGCGAGGTCGATGAAGTTCACGCCGGCTTCGAGCGCGTGACGCACGATCGGCTCGCTTTGCGCTTCATCGAAAATCCACGGCTTCCATTGCGGCGTGCCCATGTTCATCGTGCCGAGGCACAGACGCGAAACCTTCAGGCCCGACTGGCCGAGGCGGATGTATTCCATGGCTCGTATCCCTCAACGTTGCTTCGGCGTATAGAACGGGTTCGATACTTCGCGCGCGGCGGCGAACACTTCTTCCTTGTGCGGCAGGCCCTTCATCGCCGCGAGAATCGCGTTCTTGCACGCGCGGTAGTTGTTCTCGAACACGGCGTCGAGATCGTCGGTCTTCGGGTTGACCCAGTTCGCCGACACGACGACCCAGTCGTTCTCCGCTTCGGGCGGCAACGTCCCGTTCTCCAGCGACTCGGCCACCGCCTTCGCGATGCCCGCCTGCGATGCGCCCCACGTCGCGTTGCCGTGGAAGTCGCCGTCGATCTGCGCCTTGTTGACGTACAGCGTCAGCGGCTTGGTCGGCACACCCGGACGCGCGATCACGACGAACGGCGCGTGACCGGCGGAAGGCGTCGACAGCGCGGTGGCGAAGGCCTGGCCCGCAGGACCGCTGCGCGGGCCGACCAGCACGTTGATGTGCGCGAGGTTCACGCCCGGGCCTTCGAATCCTTCGCCGATATACAGCTGCTTCTCAGTGGTGCTCATCTGTCCAGTTCCATCCGGTTGAGTAGATGCGCTGATTGTGCTGGCCGACAAGCAGGACGATGAAGCGATGTTTTTTGATCCGGGGTATGAGGCGCACTCAACTCCGGGTTTCCACTGAGTGATCGTCGGTAACTGAAAAAAACGCTGAGGTGAGCGTTTTCGGGAGGCGGGATGAGTCGCTGCGAATGAAGCGTCACCCGACGATGCGGCGCGCTCGAGAAACGCCTCAGCGACGCGTGCGCGAAGTGCGCCGCCGGTTCGTCCGGAATGCCCAAAACCCTTGCTGTATAAGGCTTTCACGGGCAGTCGCCGCAATCATGAAGTCGCGCTAGCCGCAACGCCTTCAAGCGAATAACAGACGTGCAATAGCGGGTCCGGCACGCCGCTTCGAAGGGCCGCGCCAGCTAAAGGTGAGAGTTTTCGGGATTCCCGCGACGGTGCGCCAGGCGGCTGCACTTTCGCTCACTGAACAGTTCACCGGTCAACGACCGGACCCGCTACGGGATGAGACAAACAGGAAGGAAGCGCAAGCGCACTAATCAGCTGAAGGCGACGGGCGCTTGCGCCGGTTTCATTGTTCGATAAGAAACTTGTCGCGATTCTTACCCGTGAGCCAGCCCGGCGCACGGCCACGGCCGCTCCAGGTCTCGCCCGTCTTGGGGTTGCGGTATTTCGGCGGCAGTGCGGCTTTGCGCGCCACCGCGCGCACCTTGCTCGAGAAGCCTAGCTCCTCGGCGGTGATGCCGTAATCGGCGATCTTCTGTTTGATGTCAGCGATCGCCTGAGTCACTTCCTGTTCACGTGCTTGTTCCATCTCCTTCTGAAGCTTTTCGAGTTGGGCGGTCAGCTGTCTGTATGTGGCCATCTGGCGAAGTCTCCTTGCAAAGCTGTACGGCAACTGAGACCGTACCAGACCTAAAAAGTGCCGGGTAGCAGTGTAGTGCCATCAGAGACTCAGGAACACTGCGTACTGTCAACAAACGTGTATTCCGACTCGAGTCGGGATCGCTGAACGCACGGGTGCCGAAGGCGCCTGGCCATCCGAACGATACGATCGACAGGCCGAGGCCGACAGCTTGCTTCGACCATTGAACGTGTCCGAAGGAAGGTATACGAAGCTGACCGCGCACGCATCGAAACAACCGATCCCACTGTTACGCCATGCGAGCGTCACGAAGCGAGCCGCTTCGCCGCGATCGGTGACGGCGCTCAGCGCTTGTAACGAACCTCAAGAGCATGCAACGCGTCGCTGAGCCGCTGGACGCGCCTGATCTGTGACGGCACCAGCGCGGCCACCGACACCGATTCGATGCGGCCGCGCCAGTATGACAGTGGAATACCGTCGGCAGCGGAGATGCGCGAGATGACGTGTTCCAGATGCTCGATATCCTTTTCTATCTGCTCGTGATTCATTGCGTTCCCCGTCGTCCCTCGCAAAGGCGTCATCGGTTAGCACGAAATGTGCCGCGGGAAATCGACTGCCGCTCTCTCAATGTCGTTGCATTGCCTGCACACGCTTCCCGGAATCGGATGGACATCGCGTGTCTCTCGCCACGCAATCTCATTCGCTATCAGGAATCTATACGAGGAGATCGATGTGTTCCGTTGGGCGGCGCACGGAAGCGCCTTGCGCGATGCGCCAGCGCAACGCTTGTGGGCTGCGCGAAGCCGTGATGACGAGTCGTTGTTCAGAGCGGCCGAGAAATCGGCCGATGCATGGTTCGATCTGCGCGAATGCTGCAACGAAGGCGCAGCGGCTCGGTCGATGCACGTGCATCGACCGCGACATGCAGCGCGCGATAAATCGGCGTGACGTGCTTCAGGAAGTTATCGGGCCGCGAGCGCAGCCCGGCATGGCGAACGCCAGAAACGCAGTGCCGTTCACTTTCCGCGGCAGGCGTAGAGCAGACTGCGCACGCCGTTCTGGGTGGTCGTGCGTATCGCGTCGAACGCGCCGCCGCACATCGCTTGCGCCTGCTGCTCGCAGTTGTCGGAGCCGGCGGGGCATTGAACTAGCGTGGTGGGCCGGCCATCAGGCGCGAAGAGCGGCGGCGCGCTGCTGCACGCGGCGAGCGCGCCCGCCATCGCGACGACGACAGGAAGCGCCGCGCCGCGAACCCGATGCATGACGCGCGCCGTGGATGTTTGACTGCGTTTCATGGAAAACCCCGTTGGCCACTTGTTTTTCGACGAACGCGATTGTGCCATGGCCGCCTTGCGTTGCGTTTATCGTGTTATCGAGTCTTTGGCTTCTGCTCCGTTGCCGGTTCCGCTACCGGTTCCGTTGCCGGCTCCGTTACTGGCTGCGTGTCGGGTTCCGCAAGCGTCTTGTAGGGCATCCGTCCATGCGGGCTCGCGGCGATACGCATGAACACCTGCTCGACGTCCGGAATCGCTTCGAGCTGCTGCTGCAACGCGCGCCTGTCGAACGATGCGGGTGCGCAGCCTTCCGCATACACGAAGCGGCGCTGCACCGTGATCCACACGCTCGTGCCGTCGAATGGATGCGGGCTCGTGAAGCGCGCGCGAATCGCGCTGGCGATGTCGGCGTCGTACAGATAGGAGTTGGGCTTCGTGCATTGATGCGCAAGCCAGCAGGTCGTGCCTCGCTCCACGCGATAGTGCGCGTCGTCCTCCATCTGCGCGTGCGTCATCATCGGGCCGAGCGGCACGGGACAATCGGCGATCGCATGCGAAAGCGCGAAGAACGGGTCGTTGTACCAGTTGCGCCGTTCGCCTGGTGGCGCCGCCGATGACGCCTCCTGCGCACGCGGCACATTGCAGGCGCCACTCGCAATAACCAGCATGATCCAAACGATCCAGCGTGCCATGGCCGAGTCTCCTTTGGGTTGGCGTTGCTGCCAGCATCACGATCGTACTGCGCGGCGGCATCGCCCGGCGACGCTCACACCTCGATGCCATACGCAGCGATTTTCTTGTACAGCGTCGCGCGGCCCATGCCGATGCGCGCGGCCGCTTCCGTGACGCGTCCCTGGCAAGCGCGCAGCGCTTCGTCGATAAAACGTCTTTCGAACGCGACCATCGCATCCGCCCACTGTTGCGGCTGCGCTTCGTCCGATGCACTGGCCGCCGCTGCCTGCACGGGCACGGGCACGCGCGCATCGAACGCAAGCTGTCCGCGCACGGGTCCGATGAACGGCGCAAGCGCGCGTGCATCGATGCGCTCGCTGTCCGACAGCATCACCGCGCGCTCCAGCGTGTTGCGCAGCTCGCGCACATTGCCTGGCCAGCCGTACGAGCACAACAGCCGCAACGCGTCGTCCTGCAGTTCGAAGTGACCGCCGCGCACCTGCGTCGACAGGTCTTCGAGGATCGTATAGGCGAGCGCCTCGATATCCGTTTGCCGCTCGCGCAGCGGCGGCGCATGAATGGTGAGCACGTTGAGGCGATAGAACAGGTCCGGGCGGAAGCGCCCCTCGGCGACAAGCGCGGGCAGATCGGCCGACGTCGCCGCGATGATCCGCACGTCGGCGCGCACGATCCGGTTCGACCCGAGCGGCTCGAACTCGCGGTCCTGCAGTACGCGCAGCAGCTTGCCTTGCAAGGGCAACGGCATGTCGCCGATCTCGTCGAGAAACAGCGTGCCGCCATCGGCCAGTTCGAACTTGCCGACGCGTCCCTTACGGTCCGCGCCCGTGTATGCACCCGCCGCCGCGCCGAAGAACTCGACTTCGAGCAGCGCATCGGGAATCGCCGCGACGTTGACGGTGACGAGCGGCTTGGTCGAGCGGGCGGACGCGCCGTGAATCGCATGCGCGAGCAGTTCCTTGCCCGTGCCCGTTTCGCCGAGCAGCAGCACGGGCGAATCGACTTGCGACGCGCGCCGCGCCTGACGCTTTACTTCGAGGCTGGCCGCACTCGTGCCGACGAAGCTCGCGAACGTGTATTTCGCGCGGCGCGCTTGCGCGAGCGACTGGCGCGTCGCGATCAGTTCCTGTTGCACGCGCGAGTAGTGAGAGAAGAGCGGCGTGAGCGCTTTCATTTCGTCGAAGAGCGCAAAGCCGACGGCGCCGACCGTCTTGCCCGCGTCGTCCTTCAACGGCAGGCGCGTGACGACGAGCGGTTCGCGGTCGGTTTCGAGAACGTCGAGCAGGATCGGCTTGCCTGTCATCACGACTTCGCGCATCAGGCTATTCGGGATCACGGCTTCGCAGTCGCGGCCGATGGCCTGTTGCGGATCGGCAAAACCAAAGCGCGCCGCGTAGCGTTTATTGATCCACACGACGCGCGCGTCGGCATCGACGATGAAGGTGCCTTCGCTGAAGTTCTCGAACGTGCGGAAGAGCGAGTCCATTGCGCGGCGCAGGACTTCGCTGTAGGTCGCGGGCAGGCCCGACCAGTCGTTCATCATTTTGTCGCTGTCTCCTGTCGATCCTGGTTAGCGCTTTAGCGCTTACCAGGATCCCATGCCATGGCGGTCGATCATGGTTAGCGCTTTAGCGCTTACCAGGATCCCATGCCAAGCTGAAAGTTTTTCTATTGTCTCGATTTGTGGACCGATTATCTCACGTACGAGACCTGCAACGACCCCGCCGATTAAGGTATGCTTCGCCAATTCGAATTCGACAGACTGCAATTCGTCTCAATTTGGAGACGAATTTGTACCATCGTTCGAATCGTCGCGCGGCTCTCTTCGCCGCCCGGGCCGCAGAAGCCCGGCTGACGGGCATGGCACGGAACCTGCATTGTCGGGCGCCGGCCGCCGCGCCTCGCCGCGCGCGTCCACGTAGAACAACCAAGCATTGGAGACTCAATTGGCTTTTGTCATCGTCCTCGCCGCCCTGGCGTTCCTGATGTTCGCCGCCTATCGCGGCTACAGCGTCATTCTCGTCGCGCCGATCGCCGCGCTCGGCGCGGTGCTGCTGGTCGATCCCGCCGCTGTCGCGCCCGTGTTCTCGGGCATCTTCATGGAGAAGATGGTCGTCTTCGTGAAGCTGTACTTCCCGGTGTTCCTGCTCGGCGCGGTATTCGGCAAGGTCATCGAACTGTCGGGTTTCGCCGCGTCGATCGTGCACTCGGCGATCCGCTATATCGGCCGCTCGCGGGCGAATGCCGTGATCGTCGCCGTGTGCGCGCTGCTGACATACGGCGGCGTCTCGCTGTTCGTCGTCGTGTTCGCGGTGTATCCGTTCGCTGCAGAACTGTATCGCCAGAGCAATATTCCGAAGCGTCTGATGCCGGGGGCGATCGCGCTGGGCGCGTTCTCGTTCACGATGGATTCGCTGCCGGGCACGCCGCAGATCCAGAACATCATCCCGACAACCTTCTTCAAGACGACGGCATGGGCCGCGCCCGGCCTCGGTATCGCCGGTTCGCTGTTCATCATCGTCGTGGGCCTGTCGTTCCTCGAATGGCGCCGCCGCTCGGCGATGGCGAAGGGCGAAGGCTACGGCACGTCGCTGCTGAACGAGCCGGAGAAGATGGAAACCGACAAGCTGCCCAATCCGCTGCTGGCGATTGCGCCGCTGGTTCTGGTCGGCGTTGCGAACTTCGTGCTCACGCGCATGATTCCCGCATGGTACGGCGCGACCTACACCGTCTCGCCCGACGTGCTGCCAGGCAACCATGGTGCGCCCGTGACGGCGACGATCAAGTCGTTGGTCGCGATCTGGTCGGTGGAAGGCGCCTTGCTGCTCGGCATTCTGCTCGTCGTCGTCACGGCGTTCGGCAGCGTGAAGGAGCGTTTCGCCACGGGCACGAAGGCGGCTGTCGGCGGTGCGTTGCTCGCCTCGCTCAACACTGCGTCGGAATATGGTTTTGGCGGCGTGATCGCGGCATTGCCGGGCTTCATCGTGGTCAGCGATGCGCTGAAGAGCATTCCGAATCCGCTCGTCAATGCGGCCGTGTCGGTGAGCTCGCTGGCGGGTATCACGGGTTCCGCATCGGGCGGCATGAGCATCGCGCTGGCGGCGATGTCGGATCTGTTCATCAAGGGCGCCGAGGCTGCGCACATTCCGATGGACGTGCTGCATCGCGTAGTCGCGATGGCGAGCGGCGGCATGGATACGTTGCCGCACAACGGCGCGGTGATCACGCTGCTGGCCGTGACGGGCCTGACGCACCGCGAGTCGTATCGCGACATCTTCGCCGTGACGATCATCAAGACGCTGGCTGTGTTCTTCGTGATCGGGCTTTACTACGCGACAGGGCTGGTTTAAGTCAGCCGCTGTACCAACGCAAAGGGGGCGCACCGCGCCCCCTTTTTCATTGCACTCCGCTCACGCGCAACCCGTCAATCCAGCCGGCGTGCGCGGTGTCACGCGCGTTCAGCTCGACACGTACGCGACATAAGGCCCAGCGCCGGCCGACGACGCAGGCTGCCCCGAAATGCCGTAGTACATATGCCGGCCGTAGAAGAAAGGCATACCGATGTCGATCGAATTGAACAGCGCAACGCCCAGATTATTGAAGGCGTAGTTGCCGGAATTGATCAGCGTCACGCCGTTGCTGACGTTGAACTTGACGGTTGCCGTAACGGAATTGGCCGCCGTGAAGACAGCCGACATTCCCGTCGGCGCCGCCGGTGTGTAGAAGCCGTTCGCTGCCTTGCTCAGCACCGTGCTCTGGAAGTACAGTCCGCTCGATCCAGAATCGAAGAAAGCAGCCTTACTGTACGAGCGTCCTTCGAACACGGCATCCATATCGCCCGCGATAGTAGTCGGCAAGATGGTCGCGTTGGTGCCGCTCAGCGCATTGTTCGACTGCGTGTCGATGCCGAAGACGAGCGTACCCGTTCCCGTTGCAGCGCCCGTATCGGGCACTTGCGCCATCTCGACGATCACGCCGTTGTTGTCGGTCGTGAACTTCGTCACCGGGTTCGTCACCTGATTGGGGATCGTCACCTGAGCCGGCGTGCAGCTCGAACCCGTGCACACGTAATAGGCACCCGCGACGAGACTGTTCTGACACGTGGCGCCGCAATCGTTCGGCGAGGTGCCGATACCGAGAATGCCGTTCGCGCCGAGCGCTGCGGGCGTCGTCATGTTGGTGCCGACAAGGCAACCGTTGACGCCCGTCGGAATGGTCGCGGCCAGCGACGGATCGGCGATCACCTGGATCGGCACGTTCTGCGCGACTTCGCTCGACAGGCTCACGTCCGCCGTGCGCACCGTGCCCCATGTATTGCCCGAGCCGAACGACTCGCATTCCGCAACGGCTTGAGCGCCTTGCGTCTGCTGCGGCAAATTGTTCAACGTCGGAATGACGGAAGCGAACAGGCGCAGGCCGAACGATTCGGTGTCGACGAGCACGTTGTCGATAACCGAGCAGTTCAGCGCGGCGCTCGTGCCCGGCGCGCAGACCTTCACGCTCACCATGGGGAAGTTGCGCACGCTGCTGAACGACGAAACGACAATCGGCACCGTATTCGCGGAGCCGGACGACACAGGCGTCGCCGTCGGATCGGCGAACGCGGTGCTCACTGCCGCGGGCGTGTTGCTCACGGGCGTCGACGTGCCGGATGTGCTGCTGGTCGACGTGTTCGACGAACCGCCGCCGCCACCGCATCCAGCCAGCGCCACACACATGCCGCTGACGGCAAGAATCCATTTCAATGCACGCATTTTGAGTCCCTTCGCCTTATTGGATATCGTCGCTGCTCACGCCGGCGGGAAGACCCGTCGGCAACCACGCACGTCCGACGTAGGCGCCCATATGGCCGCCCGTCTGGACCACGACATCCGGGCGCTGCACCGTCGCGGGACCGAATGCGCTGCCCTGCTGCGCATGCTGTTGATTGACGGTGTCGAGGTAGCCCGCAAAGTAGCTGCCCAGCAGCGAGCTGAGATCCGGCATATGAGGGCCGTGCCAGGACACGGCGAAGACCGTGCCCGATTTCCCGACGTACTCGCGCACCAGCGTGCCGTCGGCGAGCGTCGCTTCGCTGACGGTGTAGGGCACGGCCGTTGCGCTCAGGCGCATGACAGCCTGTGTCGAGCTTGCAGTCGTTGTTGCGGTGTAGGTGGGAGACGAGCCGAGCGCCGCGTGAGCGGCAAGGCAATGGGCGAATGCGGCTGCTGCCAACAGGCATTGCAAACGTAACTTCATTCAAGTCCTCGGTTTATTTTTTCTTCGATTGAAGCCAATCCCCGCTCGCTCACGACAAGGCGAGCGATTTGATATTTTGCTTCCATCGTATCTTTAACGACACTGCCACCACTTCGATCTTCCATTCACGCACTTTTCATTAATCCCGCATCAGCTAAAACATGGCGCAGAAGATCAAACCCTGTTAACGGTATGAGGGATTTAAACTGAAGGGAGACGCGGGAGAAAAGCGGAGTGCGCGTGCAATATGTGCGATACGCGTATTAGAAACGGGCGAAGCAATTGCAAACAGACAGCAGAATGAAATGAATAGAAAGATTAAATTAATCTTTTAGTCGCCGGGCTGTCGCCATGCAATGCGGCTTTAAAAGCGTTATTAGCAGGCAGCGAAACAACGTGAGCAACGCGCACAAACGACAACGGCGCGCTTGCCCGAAAGCAAGCGCGCCGTTTTATTCGTTCTTGTTAGAGAGCCTGAACCGACGGACCATCGTGTGTAGTCGAATCGACGACGATGTCTCCCCGATCATGTTCGACCTTCGCATTGCGATCCAGGTCGGCGCGGACCTCGCGCACGCCTGAAGCCGATACAGATTCCGTCATGGTGTCCAGGGAAGGCGTGAGATAAATAACGACAGATCGCACATAAACTCCGTTTGGCACCAAGCCGTTATTTTAACGCATGCGGATGGGGCCGCCGGCGTTTGCGCGATCGGCAGACGAACGAAACGGGACGACGCCGGGCGGCGCCGTCCTGAAGCATCGACGGTAAGTGCCTTCTCTAGTGCCGCATCGACTCCGGCAGCGACAGCAGCAACGCAGTCACATCCATATCCTCGTCGAGTTCCGGCCAGATCAGTTGCTGCTTGTCGATCGAAATGGCGAAGTGTTCACGCTCCGCTTCCGTCGCCGCAGCGAGCGTGGGAAACCAGTTGAGTGGAAACTCGACGGCGCGGCCGTCGGACAGATCGAGAAACAGGTGTGCACTATCGAAATGCACATCGACGGCATCGGCACGCATGATTGCCTCCCGCAGGAATCCACTCAAACGATAGTCGTGCCAGCCCTTCGCTTCAAGCGCATTGCACGGGGCACGAACAGAAAAAATCGCTGGGGAGAAAGCGCTTACAACTCAGGCCGCGCGAGATCGCCCTCGACGATGTGCTCGCCGTACACCTGCGCCGCCGCGAGCGCTTCTTGTCTGGTTGGATAGGGACCGAGATCGGGCGCGCCGTCGAACGGAAAGAGCAGGCGCCCGTCCGTTTTGCGCACCACGCGCAGCACGCCGAAAAATCGCTTGTAGCCTGCGAGCTTCGAGCCCGCGCTGACTTCGAAATCGCCCTCGCTCTTGCCGGGCACACTGGGAATGAAGCTGCTCATGATGACTTCTTGAATGCTTGAATTGTCGTCCGAAAAGCGCCATTTTCGCACGCTCACTGTGAGCGCTTCATGTCAGGAACCACATGTGCATACCAGCGCGTATTCAACGGTGCGTGGACGCGTCGCCGGGCCGTTCGTTGATGTACGTGGCGACGTCGCGCTGTTCCAGTGCGTCCCCCAGTTTCATGCGCAGGAAGCTGCTGGTCGTGTAGCGCGTCACGCTGGAGTAGAACTGATTGACGAGCCTCGTGATGGTTGTCGAATAGATGTCGATCAGCTCGGGATTGATAGAGAAATTGTCGTAATTGACGATTGCCTGCGGCTTGAACCGCACACCCGACAGACGCGATGCGACCTGCTGCCAGATCGCGTCGATCTGTTCCTTGGTCGTCACCTGCAAGCCTTCGAAGTTGACGAAGAACATGTTCTTCTCTGCGTCGTAATTGAAGCGCTCTTCGAGCGGCAGGCAAAGCAGCAGCGTGCGCAGTCCCATCGGCGCGTCGCGAAAGATGCGCTCGTCCATCAGGCGCGGCGGGCGCTCGATAATCGGCTTGAAGCCCATCTGCGCGACGATATCGTTCTCCACGTCGACGCCGGGCGCCACTTCAGTCAGTTCGAGTCCGCGCGGCGTGAGCGTGAACACGCAGCGCTCGGTGATGTACAGCACGTGCTGTCCGCGCTTCGCAGCATATTCGCCGCTGAACGTGCGATGCTCGACTTCATCGACGAACTTCTGGTTCTTGCCTTCGGCTCTGATCTTCAGGCGCCCGTCTTCGATCGCGACGTCCAGATTGCCCGCGTTGAACGTGCCGACGAACACCACCCGCTTCGCGCTCTGGCTGATGTTGATGAAGCCGCCCGCGCCCGCCAGTTTCGGCCCGAATTTGCTGACATTGAGATTGCCCTGCCGGTCCGCCTGCGCGAGGCCGAGAAACGCCAAGTCGAGACCGCCGCCATCGTAGAAGTCGAACTGATACGGCTGATCGATGATGGCCTGCGTATTCGTCGCCGCGCCGAAGTTCAACCCGCCCGCCGGAATGCCGCCGATCACGCCCGGCTCCGTCGTCATTGTGAACAGATCGATCACGCCTTCTTCGTTCGCGACGCTCGCAATGCCTTCCGGCATGCCGATGCCCAGATTCACCACGCTATTGGCCATCAATTCCATTGCCGCGCGGCGCGCGATCACCTTGCGCTCCGTCAAGTCCATTGGCGGCACGGAACTCGCGGGCACGCGCAGTTCGCTGGCGAAGGCCGCCGAATACGGCTCGGCGAACGTCTGCCAATGATGCTCGGGCCGCGCGACCACTACGCAATCGACCATGATGCCCGGTATCTTCACCTCACGCGGGTTGAGCGTGTTCGTATCGGCGAGCCGCTCGACCTGCACGATCACGACGCCGCCCGAATTGCGCGCCGCCATCGCGATAGCCAGCGCTTCGAGCGTGAGCGCCTCGCGTTCCATGGTGACATTGCCGTTCGCGTCGGCCGTGGTGCCGCGAATGATCGCGACGTCGATGGGAAAGGTCTTGTAGAGCAGATACTCGCTGCCGTCGATTTCCATCAGCCTGACGATATCTTCCGCCGTGCGGCTGTTCAGCTTGCCGCCGCCGTGGCGCGGATCGACGAACGTGCCGAGCCCGATTGTGGACAGATGCCCCGGCTTGCCTGCGGCGATATCGCGGAACAGGTGCGAAATCACACCTTGCGGCAGGTTGTACGCCTCGATGCGGCCTTCGATGGCGAGTTGCTGCAGCTTCGGCACCAGCCCCCAATGCCCGCCGATCACCCGCCGCACCAGCCCTTCATGGGCGAGATGATTCAGCCCTTTCGACTTGCCGTCGCCCTGACCGGCGGCGTACACGAGCGTCAGGTCGAGATGCACGCTCGACGCGTCGGGCGTCCCCAACGCGCCCGGCCCGCCCGAGGTCGCCGCGTTTGCATCGAAAAAACGCTCTTCGAGCGCGATCGCGACTTCCTCGGCGAAACCGACGCCGACGAAACCGCCCGTCGCGAGCGTGTCGCCTGCGCGAATCAGTTCGACCGCGGCGCGCGCGCTGACGACCTTGTTGCGCCCGACCTTGCGCTCGGTCACGGGAAACGGGTACTGGAATACGGCGCGCATGGGGTCTCCCTGTTGTTGACCAGATTCAGCGCTTCAGCGTCCCATGCAAGATGGTTGCCACCGGTTCGTACAACGCCGTAGCGGGTTGCGCCACGCAAGGGTGCAACCGGCCGGCACGCGGGGTTTTTTGCGGTGCCTGACCATGCAATTTAGCAAGCCGCAGAGCGATCGTCAGCATTTATTGGCAACGGCGTGCAAGCCTCCGGATTCGCCGAACGGGCGTTCATTTACAAGCGACTTGTCTATTTCCTTCGTGCCGCATCTTTCGATGTCGCGGGAAAGCTTAGGCAAGCAGAGTTTCTCCATTGAACGCCGCTTCTTTGCTACAAAGATGCATCGCGCATTTAGACAATGCGATTCGGCATACGCGTCGTCGCGTGACCAACGACGAGATAGTTCGAGCCTTCGAAAACAGGCACAATCGTATGGGCTAAACAAAAACACCGGCGCGCCGTAAACGTAGAAAGCAGCGCCGTCCGCAAGCGCAGCAACAATTACCGCCGAAGCGGCTGGCCACCATGAAAGGCAACACACCTCCCCACTCAACCAGCGCGCGACGCGTGGCGCGCGTGAGTCCGCTCGCGTTCGCGGCACGCACTGCGTCTATTACGGCGCCGCTTGTGCGCCCGCTGCGCGCTTTGCGCGTGCATTAAGGCGAGTCCGTATATGCCGACGAGCCTCACATTGAAATGGCGCCGTGCGTTGCGCCGGCATGGCGAAGACAGCCCGCGCCAGGACCAGCATTTCCTTTCGCTGCTGCTCGACGCCTGGTCGAGCCGCCGCCCGGCCGGCACATTCGGCTTCGCGGTCAGCGTTGCCACGGGAATCGGCGCGGGTGCGGCCGGCATCGCGCTGCAAATGGCCCTGCGCGGGCCAGCGAGCGCGCCGTTCAGCGTGCAGATCGCTGTCGGCGCGACGGCGGGCGCGATCGCGATGATCGTGACGCGCCAGCGCTTCGCCGCGCAAAAAGCGCGACAGGCGGCCACGACGGCACTCGCCAGTTCGTTTCTCGATGCCAGCCGCGACTGCGTCAAGCTGCTCGATCTGCAAGGGCAGATGCTGCGCATCAACGACTACGGCGCGACGCTGATGGAAGCGGCGTCGCCCGTGCAGCTGGCGGGCGCGGACTGGCTCGGCTTCTGGAAAGGCACCGACAACGACGCCGCGAAGGCCGCTTTCAGAAGCGCACTGAACGGCACGCCTGCCTCGTTTCGCGGCAGTTGCACGACGATCACAGGCCAGCCGAAGTGGTGGGATTCGCAACTCATTCCCGTGAAAGACCATGCCGGCAAGGTCGTCGCCGTGGTCTGCGCATCGCTCGACATCACGAGCCAGACGCAACTGCTCCAGCAACTGCGCGCGAAAAGCGAGCTGATGTCGGAGATGGAAGCGCACGTCAAACTGGTGTTCTTCTCGTACAGCGCGAATTTCGAGTATTTCCATTACATCACTGCGGGTTCGTCGAACGTGTTCGGCGTCGAACCGGAAGAGTTCATGCGCAACCCGCACGGCTGGCGCGAAATGGTCCTGCCGGAAGACCGCGCCGCGCTGCAGGCGGAAATGGCGCGCATCATTGCCGAATCGACGGAAGGCCGCGCGGAGTACCGGATCAGAAAAGCCGACGGCTCGGTGCGCTGGCTGCGCAGCACCGGCTACCCGGTGCTCGACGAAAAAGGCAATGTGCTTCGCATCGTCGGCATTACCGAAGACGTGACCGTCGAGCAGGAGCGCATCGCGGAACTGGACCGGCTCGCCTACACCGATTCGCTCACGGGGCTCGCGAACCGCGCCGCGCTGCTGCGTGAAATCGAAAGCCGTTGTGAGGCGGGCAGGCCGTTCGGCCTGATGTTCGTCGATCTCGACCGCTTCAAGGTGCTCAACGACACGCTCGGCCATCTCGCCGCCGATCATCTGTTGCGCAACGTCGGCGGCATCATTCGCCGCTCACTGCCGGGCGACGCGTATGTCGCGCGTCTGGGCGGCGACGAGTTTGCGGTGCTGATCGGCAGCGTGGTCGACAAGGCGGGTCTCGAGACGCAGGCGAAGGCGCTGCTCGGCGGTCTGGCGGAAAACCGGCTGCAGGACAGCGCGGGTGCGTTCATCACGGCGTCGATCGGCATCTCGATCTACCCGGAGCACGGCAGCGGCCACGACGCGCTGCTGTCGAGCGCCGATGTCGCGATGTACGCCGCGAAGAAAACCGGCCGCAACGGCTATCAGTTCGCTGGCAAGGAGGCGGCCCGGACCCTCGGCGACTTCGAACTGGAGCGCGACGTGCCCGAGGCACTGAAGACCGACCAGTTTTTCCTGCACTTCCAGACCATTCACGAGCCGCATTCGCTCGCGGTGCATGGCGCGGAAGCGCTGATCCGCTGGCAGCACCCCGTGCGGGGCCTGATTCCGCCGTGTGACTTCATTCCGTTGCTGGAAGAAACCGGCTTTGTCGAGGATGTCGGCGTCTGGGTGCTCGACAACGCGTTGCGCCAGCTCGCCGCGTGGCGCCAGGCGGGCTCGATGAATCTGGGTGTGTCGGTGAACGTGTCGGCGCGGCAACTGGGCGGCGAGCAGATCGTGCGCGAGGTGGACCGCGCCCTCAAGCAGTTCGGCATTCCGCCCGCCAAGCTCGAAATCGAGCTGACGGAAACCGCGCTGATGAAGAACCCGAAGCAGGCGCAAAAGTCGATCGTCGAGCTGAAGCGGCTCGGCGTGCGCATCGCCATCGACGATTTCGGCACCGGCTACTCGAGCCTCATGTATCTCGCCGATTTCGAGCCGCACACGCTGAAGATCGACCGCCATTTCACGTCGAAGATCGAACACGATCCGACCACGCAAACCATCGTCGAAGGCGTCATCGGCCTTGCGCACAAGCTGGGCATCGAGGTGATCGCGGAAGGCGTCGAGGAGGCCGCGCAGCTGGAGATTCTGCGCCAGGTGAACTGCGACTATGTGCAGGGCTACCTGCTCAGCCGGCCGCGGGCGCCCGAAGGACTGCTCACACTGGCGTGAAAGGCACGCGCGTCAGAACCTGTGCCGCAGGCCCGCGCCGATCAGCACCTGATTGTGGCTGGATGATGGATCGGCCGTATTGATGACGGCCGGCGCGCCCGAAGACGAGCGCTGATAGATCGCTTCCAGGTACGTGTCCGTGCGCTTCGAAAACTGATAGTCGGCCTGCACGCCGCCGTTGTGCCAGTGCGCGGCCGATCCCTTCGTGTACGTGTACGAGCCGGCAAGCGCAACGCTCGGCGTCAACTGATAGGTGCCGTTGACTTCGTAGTTGGAAAAGCCGACGGAAGGCGCCACACCGCCCGTGTCGATCACGGTCACGCCCGTGAACGTGGAGCGCGACCACGCCGCCGCCATCGTGAAGTCGCCGATCGCATAGCTGATGCCGACGCCGTAGGTGTTCTGCGTCTGCACGGCGGCATCGAACACACCCGTGGCGTTGGGCAGCACGACGGACTCATACGCGCCCGCCGACGAATTGCCGCGCCCGTTCGCATGCAGATACGCCGCGCCCGCATTCAGCGCGCCCGCCTGGTAGTTCATGCCGAAGCTATACGCGCGGTTGTTCGCAAACTGCCCGGCCGCGTTCGAAAACGCGTACATGCCGCCGAACGTCAAACCGCCGAACGACGGGCTCGCATACTTGACCGAGTTCGCCGCGAGGTACGTGTTGTTCGCGTTGTCGTTGTCGAACGGATGGGCGAACGCGGTGCCGCCTGTGCCGCCCGTCAGCGTGAACGGCGCGAAATAGTCATGCACGAGATCGTACTGATGGCCGAGCGTGAGCGTGCCCGCCCTCTCATTGCCAAGCCCGACGTAATACGGGTGGTCATTGAACATCTCGCCCGATGTCACCGACAAACCCCGTTCGAGCCGGAAGATCGCGCGATAACCGCCGCCCAGGTCCTCAATGCCCTGCAAGCCCCAATAGCTGCCGTCGACGAGACCCGAGGTCGCCTTCCACTGAGAATGCCCGCCAGCGTTGCTGATATAGGCGAGGCCCGTGTCGAGCTCGCCGTACATCGTGACGCTGCTTTGCGCGTGCGCCCCCGTAGCGAGCGAGAAGAGCGCGGCGCTCACGGCCGCTGCGGCTTTCTTGTTGATCTTGTTCGCGGACATGCTTGGCTTCCCTGAGTTGAGTCGGTTCGTCTTTGGAAGGCGACTTTTTATAGGAACAACAGCCACACGCACAAGTGGAGCGAGTCGAACTCTCAGGAACCGCTCCGTAAGCTAGATTACGAAATGCAAGTAAATCCCATTATCGGATTCGCGAGAAACGGAAGTAAAGCGAAAACAATGTGCCGCGCCGACGTCCGCGCGGGGGATCGAACCACGGCATGCCAGGACGGGCGCGCGTAGAAAGCGTACCCCCAATGCCCGGCGCCCGGCGTTGTTTTCACGCGACGCCGGACCTCCGCAATCGACGCGTCAGCGTCGGTTACGAACCCAGCCCCGCCGAACTCTGTGTTATCGGCGCAAACCCGCTTTACCTGAGTCAAATACCAGGAAAACCCTAAAGCATCAGGGGTCAATGCCGTTAAGCCTTACAGAACCATTCGGATGCGGAGGCATCCGGCAGTCCAAGGAACGTCATGCGCAACAATCAGCCTGTCACCCCGAACGAGTACGACTACCCGTCCTCGCAGATGCTCGTTTCCGCAACCGACCTCAAGGGCAAGATCCAGTACTGCAATCCCGCCTTTATCGCCGTGTCCGGCTACAGCCGCGACGAGTTGATCGGCCAGCCGCACAACCTGATCCGCCATCCCGACATGCCGGCCGAAGCCTTCGCCGACATGTGGACGACGATCCGCGCCGGCCGCCCATGGTCGGCGTTCGTCAAGAACCGCCGCAAGAACGGCGACCACTACTGGGTGCGCGCGAGCGTCACGCCCGTGGTCGAAAACGGCACGCCCGTCGGCTACCTGAGCGTGCGCGTGAAACCGGATCGCAACGAGGTACGCGCGGCAGAAGCGCTCTACGCGAAGATGCGCGCGGGCACCGCGCGCGGCCTGCGACTGCACCGGGGCGTGGTCGTGCGCACGGGGCTGGTCGGCAAGTTGCATGCGTTGATGCGTCTGCCCGTCGCGATGCGCGCCACGATCGGCTACATGGTTGCGCCTGTCGCGCTGCTCGCGGCCGGTCTCGCGGCGTGGGGCGGCACGCCGCCGCTGCCGTTCTGGATCGCGTTCGGCGTGACGGCCGTAGTGAGCGCCGCTGCCGCGCAGCTGTTGTCGCGCCATCTCGGTCAGCCGGTCGATGCCATGGCGTCGTTCGCTACACGCATGGCGGCAGGCGACCTGACCGCAGATCTCGCCATCGCGCGTCACGACGATCTCGGCGACGTGCTGCAGGCGCTCAACCAGCTAAAGGCGAATCTGGCCGCGATCGTGTCCGACGTGCGTGCGCAGATCGGCGGGATGCTCGACGCCGCGCACGAGATTTCGACAGGCAACCTGGATCTCGCCCGCCGCACGGAAATGCAGGCGGCATCGCTGGAAGAGACGGCGGCAACGATGGAGCAATTGACGACCACGGTGCAAGCCAACGCCGACGCCACCGTGCGCGCGCTCGATCTCGCGAGGGATGCGCAATCGGCGGCCGCGACGGGCGGCAAGATCGCGCTGCAGGTCGAGCAGACGATGGCGGGCATCACCGAGGCGTCGAAGCGCATCGCCGACATCACGGGCGTGATCGACGGCATTGCGTTCCAAACCAACATCCTCGCGCTCAATGCCGCCGTCGAAGCGGCGCGCGCGGGCGAGGCGGGCCGCTCGTTCGCCGTCGTCGCGAGCGAAGTGCGCATGCTGGCGCAGCGCTGCGCGGCGTCGGCGAAGGAAATCAAGCAGGTGGTCGATACGACGGTGAACGAGGTGGCGCAAGGCACCGAGCTCGTCGCGCGGACCACGGCGCAGATGGGTGTGATCGATGAGGCCGTGGCGCGCGTGTCGTCGCTGATCGTCGAAGTGGCGAACGCGAGCAGCGAACAGGCCGACGGCATCGGCCAGGTCAATCAGGCCGTGTCGCATCTGGACAGCGCCACCCAGCAGAACGCCGCGATGGTCGAGCAGGCTGCGGCGACGGCGCAACGCCTCGCGGAACAGGCCGACGTGCTCGACGAAGCGGTGCGCCTGTTCACCGTCGCGGGCGCGCCGGACACACGCCGCCCGGCAAGCGCAGCCGCGCGCCCGGCGGCCCGGACGTTGCGCAACCCGGCGGCGCCGGTTCACGTCGCTCACGCTGCCGTCGACGAAGACGCTTTGGTCTGATGGATCATCGTTACTACCATCTCGACAGCGCGCTATTGGCCGATAAAGATACGTCCGTCAGCGCCCTGGATTGTGTACGGGCCGGCTGACCCGAGTAACAACGGCGTTTACGCAGCCCGCCCTTTTTGGACGGGCTATTTTTTTGGTGCGTTCAACCGCACGCGAGCAACTCCAGCTGTTGCGGCGCTTTCGACATCGGCCGCTCCAGCGTCAGTAGCGCCTCCTTCCGATGCAGCCCGCCCGCGTAGCCGGTCAGGTCGCCCGCACTCGAAATCACGCGGTGACACGGCACGATGATCGATACGGGATTGCGCCCGTTGGCCGCGCCGACCGCGCGCGACGCCGAAAGCGGCAGGCCGAGCCGCCGCGCGATGCTGCCGTAGCTCGCCGTCTCGCCATACGGAATCTGCACGAGTTGATCCCATACATCGCGCTGGAACGCGCTGCCGAACATTCTCAAAGGCACCGTGAACGCATGGCGCTCGCCCGCGAAATATTCGTCGAGTTGCTCACGCGCCTGATGCAGCACGCGTGACGCGTGCGCCGCTGCAAACACGCTGTCGGCAGCCGGGAAATACTTCTGTCCGACGAAGTACACGCCTGTGAGCGCGTCGTCTTCGGCGCGCAGCAACATTTCTCCCAGCGGGCTCGGCATCGACATGCATTGCTTCATGACATCCTCCTGCATGGTCGAAGGCCGGGTGGCAAAGTCGGGTGCGGCCTTCTGGATGCGTGCACTTTATCGCACCGGCAAGTGGCACTGCCTCCCGGATCTTGCTGAACGAAGCCCATCACACGCACGCGTCATTGCCATGACAATGGGCAAATGCACGCCGCGAACCCGCATCGAGCGCGTGTCCGGCAAGTCCCCGAACACGCGCGACGCCTGTATTAGCTACCAGGCAAAAAATCGCGGCACCCCGCCAGGAGCCGCACCGGCCTTATATTTGCGCGCCCCTGCGCGTTCCTTCGATGCATCGCGCACGCCTCGCCCGCATAATCCAGGAAGTGTGAGCGCCACGCGACAGACGGCGCGCGGTACTGCCCTTACAATGCCTGTTCAGCAACGTTGTTCAATCACGCAAGAGGGAATTTTCGATGCGCACCACCGGGTCTTCCGGGGCAATGGCCCTGCTCACCGAGCACGACGACGCAACGGGTCGCGAACTACGCTCGCTGCGCCTCGAATCGACAGAAGACGGGAAAGGCATACTTCTGATCGAAGTCGATGAACGCAAGCCAGGCATTCACCGAGAAGTGCGTTATGAAATCACGCCTGCGGAACTGATCGCAGCCATCCGTGCGCATGGCGCCGAGCTACCGGGCGAGCAGCATAACCACCGTCAATAATTCACAGCAGTCGTCAATGGCAATATGAAGAGTGCGCGGCGCAGCCTGGATCAGGCGCCGCGCCTCTTGTTTTTTGCGCTGTCACCATCATCTTTGATCCCTCGTCGAACGTCGCATGACGTTCGCGGGCATATCGAAGCCTTTGCGCCGAAGACCGAGGCGTCAGGCGCTTTCCCCGCATGTCGGCAATATCCGGACGCAAAACGCACCTCTCTTGCACGCGTTGAAAATGCGTCCATAATCTTTTAGTTACTTCCAGTCGTCTTCGCGGCCGAAACGGTCACGAAAGTAAGCCGATGCTACATGATCTCGTCGAGCAGTACGGGCCTGCCATCGTATTCGTCAATGTGCTCGCCGCATCCATCGGGCTGCCCGTGCCCGCCATGCCCTCCCTCGTGCTGTTCGGCGCGATGGCCGCGATGCATCCCGGTTCGGTCGGCGCGCAAGTGCTGCCCGTGCTCGTGCTCGCGGTGTTCGCCACGCTGATCGGCGACAGCGCGTGGTTCGCCGCGGGCCGCATTTACGGCGGCAACACGCTGAAAACGCTCTGCAAACTGTCGCTGTCGCGCGATACCTGCGTGAAGAAGACCGAGCGTTTCTTCGGCCGCTGGGGTGTGCGCGTGCTGGCCGTCGCGAAGTTCGTACCGGGCCTGTCGATCGTCTCCATCCCGATGGCGGGCGCGATGGGCACGCCGTACCGCATGTTCCTCGCGTACGACAGCATTGGCGCGACGCTGTGGTCGGGCCTCGGCCTTGGGCTCGGCGTGGTGTTCGCGCAGCAGATCGACATGTTGTTCGCCGGCGCGAGCCGTCTGGGCAAGATGACGGCCGTGGTCGTCGCGGTGCTGCTGGCTGTCTACTGCGCGTACCGCTGGTATCGGCGCCGTCAGTTGATCAAGAAGCTCGCCACGGCGCGCATGGACGTCGACGAACTGTACGACCTGATGCTCGACAAGCGCACGCCCGTGCTGTTCGACATCCGCTCCGAGGAAAAGCGCGCACTCGATCCGTTCGTGATTCCCGGCTCGGTATTCGCGGACGAGCGCCAGCTCGAGGAAATCGTCGCAAAGTATCCGCACGACCAGAAGCTGGTGATCTATTGCTCGTGCCCGAACGAGGTGTCGGCGGCGTGGATGGCGAAGCAGTTGACGGAAGCCGGCTTCCAGGACGTGATTCCGTTGCGCGGCGGCCTCGATGCGTGGCGCGACGCAGGCCGCCAGCTCGAACCGCTCGCCGAAGAACCCGAGCCCACGCTGGATATCGGCATCACGCCGAAGACAGTCTGAACCGCCATTGGCTGCATGCCGCATCCGGCGCGCGGCAACGCAAGGAGCAAAATCGATGGGTGTAACGCGAGAGGGTGAAGACACTCAACGCGCCGCCGTCAACGAGGCGCCATTCTCGACGCTTTCGACGCGGCGTCATCAGATGTTTCCCATACTCCAGCCCGAGGAAATCAAGCGGCTGTGCAAGTTTGGCGAACGGCAGGATTTCGAAGCGGGCGAGTTCCTGCTCCGCACGGGCAGTACCGGCCCGGGCATGTTCGTGGTGCTGAAAGGCTCGGTGAAGGTGTTTCAGCGCGACGGGCTCGGGCGCGAACTGCTCATCAACGAACACCATCAAGGTTCGTTCCTCGCCGAAGTCGGCCAGTTGTCGGGCAAGCCGGCGCTCGTCGACGGCATGGCGCTGGAACACGTCGAAGCGCTGCTGATCTCCCCGGAGCGGCTGCGTGCGCTGATCGTCGCGGAGGCCGAACTCGGCGAGCGCATCATGCGCGCGTTGATTCTGCGCCGTGTCGGGCTGATCGAGCGCGGCGCGGGCGGCCCGATCATCGTCGGCCAGAGTAACGACCGGCGGCTGGTGTCGCTGCAAGGCTTTCTGTCGCGCAACGGCCATCCGCATACCGTGCTCGACGAACGCGATGAAGACGGGCTGCGCGTCATCGAACAGTTCGCGGCGGGTCCCGAGGACATGCCGCTCGTGATCTGCCCGGACGGCTCGGTGCTGCGCCATCCGAGCGACCCGGAACTGGCAACCTGTCTCGGCCTGATTCCCGATCTCGACTCGGAGCATGTCTACGACGTGGCGATTGTCGGCGCGGGTCCCGCGGGACTCGCGACGGCCGTGTACGCGGCCTCGGAAGGGTTGTCGGTGATCGTGCTCGACAGCCGCGCGCCGGGCGGCCAGGCGGGCGCCAGTTCGCGCATCGAAAACTATCTCGGTTTTCCGACGGGCATTTCGGGCCAGGCGCTCGCGGGCCGCGCATTCGTGCAGGCGCAGAAGTTCGGCGCGCACGTCGCGATCCCCGTGAAGGTCAAGCATCTGCATTGCGAGGAACGTCCGTACCGCCTCGAACTGCAATGCCAGGGCAGCATCCGCGCGCAGACAATCGTGATCGCAAGCGGCGCGGTGTATCGTCGCCCCGAGATCGACGGGCTCGATCGCTTCGACGGCCGCGGCATTTACTACTGGGCGTCGCCTGTCGAGGCAAAGCTGTGCAAGCGCGAGGAAATCGTGCTGGTCGGCGGAGGGAATTCGGCGGGCCAGGGCATCGTTTATCTGGCTTCGCATGCCAAGCACATTCACGTGCTGATCCGCCGCAGCGGCTTCGAGGCGACGATGTCGCGCTATCTGATCGACCGCATCGCTTCGCTGCCGAACGTCACCGTGTATCCGGGTACGGAGATCGGCTGGCTCGAAGGCGGTGAAGGCGGTCTCGAACAGATCGGCCTGAAAAACCCATGCGCGGACGGACGCGATTGCTTCGATTCGCGGCATCTTTTCCTGTTCACGGGCGCCGATCCGAATACGGACTGGCTGCGCAGCTGCGGCGTCGAACTGGACAAGAAGGGCTTCGTGATTACGGGCGCGAACTCGGCGTGCGATCTGAACACCTCCGTCGAAGGCGTGTATGCGATCGGCGACGCACGCGCAGGGTCGACCAAGCGCGTGGCGGCTGCCGTCGGCGAAGGCGCGCAGGTCGTCGCGCAAATCCACCAGATGCTCGCGCAACTCGCAGGCGAAACGACCGTCGCGCTCGGCGCCTGATCCCATCCGTCTTGCACCGGCCTGCGCGCTTCGCCGCGCGGGCCGGCCGCGTCTGATTTGCATAGAATTCGCGTCGATCGTCAGCCTGCTTACCGGTTGTTACATAAGCGACGCTCTGCTTTCACCTGTGATGCTTTCTGCTTCGTAATATCCAGTCAGGCTTTAGTTAGCAACCGGCTTGGGACGGAAGGAGAACAGCATGATCCAACGTGCGATGGTGTGGGTGGCAATCGGACTTGCCGCGGCAGGCGTATCGACGGCTGCGTCGGCGCATGTCGGCGTCGGCGTCTATCTGGGCGGGCCTGTTTATGCGGCGCCGCCTGTCGTGTATTCGCCGCCTGTCGTGTACGCGCCGCCCCCTGTGGTCTACGCACCGCCGCCGCCCGTCTACTATGGCGGGCCCCGCTACTGGGGCGGCGGTCCGCGCTGGCACGATCACGGCCGTCATCGCGGCTGGGAAGGACGTCACCACCACGGGCGCTGGTAACCGGCGACGCACCGCGACGGCAAATGCCATCTGACGGTGCGTTTTAACCGATCACGCTACAGTAGCGGCAAGTCCGGCATGGCGACCCACCATGCCGCCCTGATGAGGCGCGACCCGGGTTTCGCTCGACGGTTCGCCTTCCGGATTGCCACAACGCCGCTACGACGCCGACCGCGTGATTACACTGCCCCTGCCCGCCGCCCGCACCCTGCATCTGGCCGCACAAGGCCTGCTTTCCCCACCGCGCCGCAAGGCGACCAAAGCCGATGTGCTCGACGCCATCCGGCAAATGGCGCAATTGCAGATCGACACGATCCATGTCGTAGCGCGCAGTCCTTATCTCGTGCTGTTCAGCCGTCTTGGACCGTATCAGCCGCAATGGCTCGACGAGCATCTCGCCGAAGGCAAGCTGTTCGAATACTGGGCGCACGAAGCGTGTTTTCTTCCGATCGAAGATTACGGCCTGATGCGCCACCGGATGCTCGATCCAGGCGACATGGGGTGGAAATACGCCGCCGACTGGCACAGGCAATACCGCGCCGAGATCGACGATCTGCTCGCGCACATCCGCGCGACAGGTCCCGTGCGCTCGGCGGATTTCGCGCGCGAAGCAGGCAAGAGCAATGGCTGGTGGGACTGGAAACCGCAGAAGCGGCACCTTGAAGTGCTGTTCGCGATCGGCGAGTTGATGGTCGCGGAGCGGCGTAATTTTCAGCGTGTCTACGACGTGACCGAGCGCGTGTTGCCGCATTGGAACGACAAGCGCCATCTGCAGCCCGTCGATGCCGTCGCGAAGGAACTGCTGCGGCGCAGTTGCCGCGCGCTGGGTGTCGTGCGCTCGGACTGGGTCGCGGATTACTACCGGATGCCGCGCCGCCCGTACGCCGACGCGCTGCATCGACTGGCCGACGAGGGCGAGCTGACGCCTGTGCGCGTCGAAGGATGGAAGCAGCCGACCTTCGTGCATCGAGACGTCGCGCCGATGATCGACGACGCGTCGAACGGCACGATCGCGTCGACGGTCACCACGCTGCTGTCGCCATTCGATCCCGTCGTCTGGGATCGCAAACGCGCGGCCGCACTGTTCGACTTCGACTATGTGATCGAGTGCTACGTGCCCGCGCCAAAGCGCAAATACGGTTACTACGTGCTGCCCATTCTGAATCGCGGCAAGCTGATCGGGCGGGTCGACGCCAAAGCGCACCGCGCGAGCGGCGTGTTCGAACTGAAAGCGCTGCATCTGGAGCCGGGCGTGCGCGTGAGCGGCCGGCTGACGTCGGATTTGCGCCGCGCGCTGCAGCGTTGCGCCGACTGGCACGGCACGCCGCAATTGCAGATCACCTCGGCACCCGGCGATCTCAGCGCTGCGCTCGCCGCCGCCGGCTGAGCCCGCCGTCTACAGGCTCAGTGCAACGCGGCCCACGCGAGCGACAACGAAAACATCCCGAGCACGATCGACGCCGCGCGCTGCATCTTTACCGGGTCGAGCCAGCTGAGCTTGCCGCTGCCGAGCGCCGCGCCGAACGAAATCCACGCCAGCGCAATGGGCGCGAGCAGACACGCGAACAGCGACATCGCAAAGCCATAGGTTGCGAGGTGCTCGAACGCGACGGACGGAAAGATCGTGCCCGCGAACAGCAATGCCTTCGGATTGAGCAGTGTGGCGACGAACAGCGCGCGCGGCCCGTTCGCCGGTTGTGCCGAGTCGGGCAGCGCCACGGCTGCGCGCCACATATCGACGGCCAGATACGCGATGTACAGTCCGCTCGCGATGCGCAGCACAGAAGGCAGCCAGGGCAAGGCATGCGCCGCGTGCGCGAGAAAACGGCCCCACGCGGAAATCGATACCAGATAGCCAGCCAGTTCCGCGCCGATCAGCGGCAACGAGCGGCGCGCGCCCTGGCGCAAGCCAGCGGCGGCCAACAGCGTGTTGGTCGGGCCAGGCGTGATCAGCACGACGATGATGCCGAGCGCGAGCAGCGTGGTATCGGTAGGAGAAAGCATCGGGTGAAAACGGGCGGGTCGGAAAGAGCGCCCTTTTTATCACAGTCGCGTGTCAGCGCCGAATTCTGTCAAGAAAACAAGGCGCAGCATGCGGCGCGCGCGAAAGCGCTACCGCATGCTGCGCGACACGCGTTGCGTGCGCAACCGCAAGCAACCTAGCGATCGAGTTTGACCCGCAGTTCGCGCGCAGTTTCGAGCAGGCCTTCGTAGCCGGAACGCGCATGCTCCGGCAGGTCCGGGTCGCCGACCAGCGCACCGAGCGTCTCGATCAGACTGTAAAGAATGCCGCGGGCCGCGCTGACCGCGATATTGCCCGACGACACCATCTCGTTCACATGCGACACGGCTGCGTCGAGATGTTCGAGGTCCGGCTGACCGCCAGGCTGTTGCTTGTCCGGGTCGTCGGGGGTCATGATGAATCGTCGCTCCTGTAGTGGCTCGTCAACAAAGGTTCTGTCGTTATATATATACCGATCGTGTGCAGCCGTCCATTCGCACAGACGGCAGGCACCGGCAGCATGTCTTGTTCGACTGACGACGATCAAGCCGGGTTCACACGGCGTTCAGGGCGTCCATCGGTACATCAGGATTTTCGCGCGCGCATCGTCTTCGAGCAGCACGACGTATTCGCCGTTCTCGCGCCGCACCGCGCTAATGCCGAGATACACGTCGACCCATCCCGTCGTGTTGCCGACCGCGGCGCCCGGCGTCATATAGCCCACCATTTGCCCCGAACGCGCGTCGTACACGTCAACCTTCGGCGTGTACAACTCGGCGACGAAGATATAGTTGCCCGCCACGGCGACGCCGACAGGCGTGATCTGCGGATTGCTGCCCGCATCCCACGGCAGCGCGATCGTATAAACGGGTGTCGGCGAGCCTGAGCTCCAGTTGTCATATCGCACCAGAATGCGGCCCGCCTCCTTCCAGTGCGTCGCGTCCCACGGCAGGTTGCTCGTGTAGCCGGACACATACATGGTGTCCGTTTCAGCGATATAGACGATGCGCGCGATGCGATTGAACGGCGCAGGCATCGGGAATGTCTTCGAGCTTGCGTATGTGTAGATCGGGTTGCCCGCGCTGTCGAAGCCCTGCAACGGCGTTTCGCGTATGCCGCTCGCAGGCGTCGCGAGCCATACGTTGCCCGGCGTATCGACCCACCAGAAGCCGTTGCCGACCGTGCTGCCCGTCGACGGATTGCCGGTGATCTCGCTTGCGTCGACATGGCCGTCGCCGTTCGTATCGCGCCACATCCATTCGCCGTACGCCGGCTGCCCGGCGGGCCAGTTGCCCGGCAGCGGGTTCTGCGCGAACAGGCCCGATGGAATCGCCACTTCGTCATGGACGGCATCGAAGCGATAGACGTTCAGGTAATGCGCGCCCGGATCGAGCGTGTACAGATACGGCTTGCCGTTGATCCGCCGCACCATCGGCTCGCCGCGTACGCCGCGTGGTTGATGAAACGTCGGGTCGTCGGGGAAATCGAAACGGTTGAGTGTGAAACCTGTGTACTTCCATTCGCGGCCAGGCGGCTGCGCGTAGTCCATCGTGAAGCGTTTCGAGCCTGTGTAGACGATGTTCGGCGTCGCGGGATCGAACGCCGCGCTGTCGACGAAGGTCAGCCCTTGCAGCCGCCAGTTGAAGCCGCGCGTCGCGTACCGGTAGCTTTCCAGCACCGCGCCCTGTCCGACTGTCGCCGATGCGAGCGGACGCGGCCCCTCGCCGTTCTGCGCGACGTACAGGTTGCCCGCCTGGTCGAAGCCGATGCCCGTGACGCCGTTGAAGCGCCAGTTGCCGGGCGTGCCCTTCGGTTCGTGGAAGATGCCGTATAGCGTGCCGAGCGCACCCGTCAGTCGGGTCGCGCCGCTTGCCGCTTTGTCGTAGACGAGGAGCTGCTGCTTCGGGCCGTTATCGGCAATGAGAATCTGTCCCGAGGGCGAAATGGCGAGGTCCGTCGGCACGGTGCCGGCGGGCAATGCGAGCGTGCCCGCCAATGGCGCGCCCGTCGGCGAATAGTGGAGCACGCTCACGCTGCCCGTGCCGAAGCCGCTCATCACCCAGAGGGTCGAGTCGGTATCGAGCGCGATGCGTCCCGGTGCAGCGACACTCCACGAGCGCAGACGCCGCATCGTGTTTGCGTCGAACGCGACGATCTGGTTGCCGTAAGTGTCCGACGCATACAGCTCGCCATCCGTCGCCGCGAGGCCGCGAATGCCCGCGTCCGTGCCAGCCGCGACGGCATTCACGCGCAGAAAGCTGTTCTTCGTCGCGTTTGCGCTATTGCCGATGCCGCTGTCGAAAGGCGCACCAGCCGCGATGTTCGCCAGCGAGCGGCGCGTGATGCCGAACCACGTCTGCCCGCTCGGCGGATAATCCGCGCCGACCAGCCCGTTGTTCTGATTGCCGATCGACATCGCCGCGTACACGTACGTGTGATTCGACGCAATCGCGTCGCCGCCTGCCGCGCCCCAGCCATGCGTCGCGCCGGCAATTGCAATTTTGTCGCCATTTTTATAAGCGGCGATTTCGCTTCCGCTTTCATCCCATGGCGAATTGGTGAATACGGTGCCATCCGGGGCAACGTTAATTGCCTGAATGTCCTGCTGCATCCATTTACCGTCGCCGAAGCCGAAACTATTGCCTATCCACGATGTGGCGTAGGTCAATTGTGATTGCGCAGCAGCGCCGATGGGAATCAGGCTGCCGAGCGCGAAGAGCGCAGCAGCAAGGCGGGTGGAGACTTTCACGGTCGTGTCCTTGCGAGAAGCAAAACGTTTGCAAATGCAGATAAAGCGTTTCATCGATAGGCTTATCGACGGGCATTTGCCATTCCGCACGAGTTAATATCTAATTCGCATGGAATAAATTTATTGTGCTTGTTATCTTCTCAAATCAGAACGCGACCGTTTCTCCTTAAATAATTCGTTTAGCGATTTTTTCCGCTTTTATTCGAATCGAATTGGGATTAGCCTGAAGCATCAGGCAGCGCGCGCACGCCGCACGAACAGCCGCTGTGTGATGCCGAATGCGACGAGATTGCCCGCCACCACCAGTACGAGTCCGACGACGGCAAGCGCCGACCATCGATAGCCTTCGAACACTGTCGACACCGCCAGCGCCACGAACGGAAACAGCACCGTGCAATACGCGGCGCGTTCCGGTCCGATGCGCCCGACCAGCATCAGATACGCGGTAAAACCGATCACCGAGCCGGGCACGGCGAGATAGACGAGCGCGCCGAGATAGCGCGCGTCCGTCTCCAACGCGAACGGCAGGCCGGCGGCGAGACTGCCGAGCGTCAGCACGCTTGCGCCGATCAGCATCGCCCAGGCGTTCGTGACGATGGGATGCAGACCCATCGACTGCATGCGGCTAGACAGCAGATTGCCCGCCGAAAAGCACATCGTCCCCGCGAACGCGACGGCAAGACCGAGCCACGCGGCGTGATCGCCGAGATGCCCGGCCATCTGCTGCAACGACAGACACAGGATGCCCGCCAGCCCGAGCACCGCGCCGACAATGGCCGTCGGCTGCAACGGGCGGCCCATGAAAAGCCGTCCGTTGAGCGAGTTCAGAAGCGGTGCGGTCGAGAACACGACGGCCACGAGCCCGCTGGGCACGACGCTCTCCGCGTAATAGAAGCACAGGAAGTTCACGCAAAACAGCGCGAGACCCTGCGCGGCGAGAAAACGCCACGCCGCGCGCGGCGGCCAGATCGGGCGACGCATGATTTTCAGCAGCGCGAACAGCACGACGGCGGCGAGCCAAAAGCGGCACGCAATCGAAATGGACGTCGGCACGACACCGAGCTGCCACTTGATCGCGATCCAGGTCGTGCCCCAGATGAGCACGGTCACAACATAAAGAAACAGATTCATTGCAATGGGGTCACACAATACGAGTCGGCCCCGACTATGCGCCAGCGCACGTCCGTTCGATTGTCCAGAATTGCGCACTTTTGGCGTGCCGCGCGAAGTGAAATGCGTGGTGGCCGCGTGGTGGCCGCGCGGTGGCCGTATACTCGACGTTAGCGCTTAGCCACTGCATCCCCTTTTCGTTTCGCCGCATCCACGTGATTACACCGCCCATCGCCACGACCGACCCAGCCGATCCGCCGTTCGGCCTGCATTCGGTCTGCAAGACGCTGAGCGACTCCAATGCGACGCTCGAACGCTTCGCGTGGCTGGGCGATCAGCTTGCCGTGGCGATCTGGACGCGCGAAACGAAGGAAGCCGAGACGATCTACGCGCAGCCTGGCCATCACACGCTGTCGTGCTATCTGGACGGCGGCTATCGCACCGAGCGCCAGAAGCTGCCGGGGCGCTATGGCGCGCCGAGCCGCCTGTGCGCGCTGCCCGGCGACCACGAATCGCGCTGGTGGGTACGCGGACACATGCATTTCATGCATCTGTATTTCCTGCCCGAGCACTTCACGCATCGCGCGATCCGCGAACTCGACCGCGAGCCGCGCGAACTGACGCTTGCCGACCGCACGTACTTCGAGGACGAGCAGATTGCGGCGCTCTGCCAGTCGCTCGCAAACGATACATGGGACGACGCCGACGGCCGTCTGCGCGCCAACGAGACATCGCATGAAATCCTGAGCCTGCTGCTGCGCTCGCAAGGCGTGAACCGCGCGGATGCGGTGCTCAAGGGCGGGCTTGCCGTGGCGACGCGCCGCCGGTTGCGCGAGTACATCGACCAGAATCTGACACAGCCGTTGACGCTCGGTGAACTGGCCGCTGTCGCGAATCTCTCCGAATTCCATCTTGCGCGGATGTTCCGCGCATCGTTCGGCCTGCCACCGCATGCGTGGATTGCACAGCAGCGGCTCGAACGCGCGCGCACGCTGCTGCGCACGACAGCCTTGCCGCTCGTCGATATCGCGACGCAATGCGGCTATGCCAACGCGAGCCACTTCAGCCACCGGTTCCGTCAGGGCGTCGGTGTGTCGCCCGCCGCCTGGCGCCAGGCGCTGCGCGCCGGCTGAGGTTTCGCGCCTGCGTTGCGTCCCGTTCGGGCGTACGCTGTTCTCCCAATCTCCATCTGCTGTCGCGACGCGAACCGTCGCGCGAACGCGTTCGCCATCGCGTCGCCACGCGGCGGACTCCGTTTGTCTATTTGAGACAAATAGTCTACACTCGACAGCAATCAACCTGCGCCGCGAACGTCTGACCAGCCGCGCCCTGGCCACTGCTTTCACACGAGGACAGAACTCATGCAAATCAGGGAATTTGGAGTCGAACGCTGGATGGATCTCTACGAGAACCAATGCGAATTGAACCTTGCGGAAACGTGTGTCGAATCGCTGACGGTTGGCGAACTGTTGAAGATCGCGGGCAAGGAAGAGGCGCTGCTCGGCGAGATTCTGCCGATGAAGCTGACGTATGGCGCGATCGACGGCACTGAGCGTTTGCGCAGCAATGTGGCGTCGCTGTATGAGAAGCAGGGCGTGCCGAATGTGCTGATTACGCACGGGGCGATCAGCGCGAACGCGCTGGTGTACGAAACGCTCGTCGAACCTGGCGATCATGTGATTTCGGTGCTGCCTACGTATCAGCAGCATTATTCGATTCCCGAGAGTTACGGCGCGAAGGTCGACATTTTGCGTTTGCGTGAGGAGAACGGCTTTCTGCCTGATCTGGATGAATTGAGGCGGATGGTCACGCCGACCACGCGCGTCATTGCGATCAACAATCCGAATAACCCGACGGGCTCGCTGATGGACCGCGAGTTTCTGGTGGAGATTGCGGGGATTGCGCGCTCCTGTGGCGCTTATGTACTGAACGACGAGGTGTATCGCGGTACGGATCAGGAAGGGACCGGCTTTACTGCTTCGATTGCGGATGTGTACGAGAAGGGTATCAGCACGGGCAGCATGTCGAAGACGTGGTCGCTGGCGGGCTTGCGGGTGGGCTGGATCGTCGCGCCTGTTGAACTGCTTCAGCGCGTCAGGAAGCATCGTGACTACAACACGATTAGTGTTGGGATGTTGAATGATCTGCTGGCTTCTATCGCGCTGGAAAATCGCAAAGCGATTCTGGAACGTAATCACGGGATTTTGCGGACTAATCTCGCGGTGCTGGATGCCTGGATTGCCAAGGAGCCTTTGCTTTCTTATGTGAAGCCGAAGTCGGGGACTACTGCTCTTGTGAAGGTTAATGTTGATATGACTTCAAGGGAGTTTTGTGTTTCTTTGCTTGAGAAGACGGGGGTGATGTTTACGCCTGGTAGCGCGCTGGATGTCGAGGGTTATGTTCGGATCGGGTATACGAATAATCGTGAGGTGCTGGTGGCGGGGCTTGCCAGGGTGTCGGAGTTTTTGCGAGGGTGTTGAGGTTTTTTTTGCGCCTGCCGCGGCGTGGGCGGTTTGGTTTGCTTGAGCTTTGTGATGGCATCCGCGAATTGTTATCTCGCTTCAGGCGTCGCCCCTGTGCGGGGCGGCACCTACTTTTCTTTGCC